>CALWEP010000052.1 GCA_944377325.1 uncultured Lachnospiraceae bacterium | reverse complement strand
TCATTAGATTTTAAGAAATAAAAGTTAGACACGTTATTTTAAGCTGGATGCTTGTAACGTGTCTAATTTTTATATAAAAGAAGAACAGAGACTTCATCCGATAGCAGGCAGCAGTTTGGGTAGCTGCTTTTTTTGTTCAGCTTTTCGGGAAGATACCGGGGAAAGACAAGCAAACAAGATATGCTCTCCGGGCATAATAACCTATTGATTATAGGTATTTGCCGCCTGATAAGTGCCATGCTAGAATAAAGGCATCAAAAACCAGGAAGAGGAGAGAAAAATGGAACTGCAGGATTTTCTGGATCATTTAAACAGCGGAAAAGAGGTTATAGGAGGCGGAGAAGCCCATCTGTTTATGCACGGCGTCAGTCAGGAAGCCCTGAAGATTACGGCAGAGATCAACGGAGGCTATCATGAGCCGGAGCAGCTGAGAGAATTGTTTTCCAGACTGATCGGCAGGCCGGTGGATCAGACCTTTGCATTGTTTCCGCCTTTTTATACGGATTGTGGAAAAAACATCCATATCGGAAAAAATGTGTTTATCAATATGGGATGCAAGTTTCAGGATCAGGGAGGAATCTACATCGGCGACGGAACTCTGATCGGTCACAATGTGGTGCTGGCGACCCTGAATCATGCCATGGAGCCGGACCGGCGCGGAACTATGATTCCCAAGCCCATACACATCGGCGAAAATGTATGGATCGGTTCCAATGCAGTGATTCTTCCCGGTGTGACGGTAGGAAACGGAGCTATTATTGCAGCCGGAGCAGTGGTATCAAAGGATGTGCCGGAAAATACCATAGTGGGAGGGGTTCCTGCAAAGGTGATCCGGAGGATAAATGAAGGGCGGGGACAGGAATGAAAAGAACAGTTTTGATTCTGGCGGCTGTCGGCCTTCTGGCTGCATGCGGAGGGGGAACGGATTCGGCGGAAGCCGGACCGGAGACATCTCAGCCTTCCCGGCAGCAGGAGACGCAGGCATCCGGCGGCGGAGAGGCAGATAAAGAGGAATGGATCCTGCAGATAACCGCAGGGGATACCAGGCTGGAGGCAGTACCGGAAGACAACCGTTCTGCGGAAGAACTCCGGGAGCTGCTTTCAGAGGGAGATCTGACGGTGGAAATGGAGGATTACGGCGGATTTGAAAAGGTGGGACCTCTGGGGACCGCTCTGACTAGATGCGATGAACTGATCACAGCGGAACCGGGAGATGTGATTCTCTATCAGGGAAATCAGATTACGATTTATTACGGGACAAATTCCTGGAATTTTACCAGACTTGCCAGAATCAAAGATCCGTCCGGCCTGAAGGAAGTTCTGGGAGAAGGAACGATTCCGGTGACCTTTTCCCTGGCGGAAAAAGAATAGAACATACTGCAAAAACCGCACCGACGAGATTGGTGCGGTTTTTGGGTATATGCGGCTACGCGCCGATGGCATTTCCGGTATAGAGCTGATAGTACCGGCCTTTCTGAGAAATCAGCTGATCGTGGGTTCCCCGCTCGATGATCCGGCCTTTTTCCAGGACCATGATACAGTCCGCATTTTTTACGGTAGAAAGACGGTGAGCGATCACAAAGGTGGTCCGTCCGTTCATCAGGCTGTCCATTCCCTTCTGAACCAGCTCTTCGGTTCGGGTATCGATGGAGCTGGTGGCTTCGTCCAGGATGAGAACAGGCGGGTCGGCCACAGCCGCCCGGGCAATGGCCAGAAGCTGCCGCTGGCCCTGGCTTAAGTTGGCCCCGTCACCGGTGAGAACGGTCTGATAGCCGTCCGGAAGACGCCGTATGAAGCTGTCCGCATTGGCAAGCCGTGCGGCGGCAATGCACTCTTCATCGGCGGCATCCAGCCTTCCGTACCGGATATTGTCCATGACGGTTCCGGTAAACAGATGGGTATCCTGGAGTACGATGCCCAGGGACCTGCGCAGATCTCCTTTTTTGATCTTGTTGATGTTGATGCCGTCATATCGGATTTTTCCGTCCGCAATATCGTAGAAACGGTTGATCAGACTGGTAATGGTGGTTTTGCGCGCACCGGTGGAGCCGACAAACGCAATTTTCTGCCCCGGTTCGGCATACAGCGTGATGTTGTGCAGAATGGTTTTTCCTTCTTCGTAGCCGAAATCCACATCGTCAAAAACGATATCTCCTTCCAGCTTTCGGTAGGTGACCGTACCGTCTGCCTGGTGGGGGTGCTTCCAGGCCCAGACGTTGGTGCGGCTGTCGGTTTCCTCCAGGCTGCCGTCCGGATTTTCCCGGGCGTTTACCAGTTCCACATAGCCTTCATCCGCTTCCGGCTGTTCGTCCATCAGGTCAAAGATTCTCTGAGCTCCCGCCATAGCCATTACGATGCTGTTCAGCTGCTGACTGACCTGGCTTACAGGCTGAGTGGAATTTTTATTCAGCGTCAGAAACGATACCAGAGTGCCCAGAGTCAGTCCGAAGTACCCGTTCAAAGCGAAAATGGCGCCCACTGCCGCGCACAGTACATAGCTGATGTTCCCCAGGTTTACGTTTACGGGCATGCTGATATTGGAGAAGGTATTTGCCTTGTCGGCGCTTTCCCTCAGCTCTTCATTCAGCTTTCGGAATTGCTCCAGACTCTTTTCTTCATGGCAGAAAGTTTTGACTACTTTCTGGCCGTCCATCATTTCTTCAATGTAGCCGTTGACGATGCCCAGATTTTTCTGCTGTCTGGAGAAATACAGAGAAGACCGGGCCGCTATTTTAGAGGTGGTGAAGGTCATGAGTCCTATGATCGCCAGAGTGATGACTGTCAGGGGAATATCCAGGATCAGCATGCTGACAAAGGAGGTCAGGATGGTTACGCTGGAGTTGATGACCTGGGGAATGCTCTGGCTCATCAGCTGGCGGAGCGTATCCACGTCATTGGTGTAAACAGACATGATATCGCCGTGGGTATGGGTATCAAAATACCGGATCGGGAGGGATTCCATATGCCGGAACAACTGGATACGGAGATTCTTCATAGTTCCCTGGCTGATGTTTACCATGATCCGGTTATATCCGTAGGCGCATACGATTCCGGCTGCGTAAGTGGCTGCAAGGGATGCAAGGGCAGCGGCGAGAGAGGAAAAATCGGGATTCTTCGTCTGGGTCAAAGGCAGGATGTAATCGTCGATCAGACTCTGCATAAACAGGGTGCCGCGGAGAGTGGCCAGAGCCGAACCAAGGATACATATGACCACAACAAAAAATGAAAATTTATAATCTTTCAGCATATAGCCCAGTACGCGCTTCATGGCCTGCAGCTGCCGGCGCGCGTCCATTCGGGTGTTTTTCTGTGTATTCATGCCGGAACACCATCCTTTCCTTCCGGAGCGGGCTGATCGAAGTCTCCGCCGCCCCGGGTCTGTGCTTCGTAAATTTCCCGGTAGATCCGGTTGGTTTTCAGAAGATTTTCGTGAGTATCA
>CALWEP010000051.1 GCA_944377325.1 uncultured Lachnospiraceae bacterium | reverse complement strand
GTAATTCATGCTCCCGCCGATCAGCACATCTCCCTCCTGCTTTTCCACAGGAATGCTCTCTCCCGTGAGCATGGATTCGTCCACGCTGCTGCTGCCCTTCACCACCGTACCGTCCAGAGGGATCCGGCTGCCGGGCTTGATGAGAATATGCTGTCCCACCGTCACCGACGCCGTCTCCACCTCCCTTTCCGTACCGTTCTCATAAAGAATGGCCGTATCGGGGGCAAGCTCCATCAGCTTTCGGATGGCCTCCGAGGTTTTTCCCTTGCTCTGGCTTTCCATGTATTTTCCCAGCATGACCAGGGTCACCACCACAGCGGCAGATTCATAATACAGGCTGTGCACCTTAGAGCCGTCTCCCTGCAGAATCAGCCAGGTCATACACAGGCTGTAGATAAAGGCGCTTCCCGTACCGATAGCAACCAGCGAATCCATGTTTGGATTTCCCTTAACCAGAGCCTTGATTCCCACAATGTAAAATTTCCGTCCGCAGATCAGCACTGCCACTGTCAGAGCCAGCTGGATCAGCGCAAAATTCACCGGATTCATTCCCGGATTGATCACACCCGGCAGCGGCATTCCCATCATATGGCCCATGGAGATATAGAGAAGGGGAACCGCCAGGCAGAGAGCGATGACCACTCTCCTCTTTGCCGCATGAAGAGCCTCTTCCTGTTTCTCAAAAACTTCCTCCTCCTGCTTTTTCTTATCCGCCGATTCCACCACCAGCGAAGCCTTAAAGCCTGCCTTGTCCACCTTCTCTACGATCATCTGCTCCGTTACCTTGGATTCGTCATAGGTAATCACCATCTTGTTGGTAGTCAGATTCACATCGCTGGACTGAACGCCCTCAAGCTTTCTGGTCACCCGCTCCACCGCGCTGCTGCAGGCGGCGCAGGCCATTCCTTCTATATTATATATCTCTGTTTTCATTTCCTGCCTCCTTTTCTTCAAAATACCCATACCCCATATATGTATATTGGGATTATAGAATAATCCGCCATACTTGTCAAGACATTTCCATCCCTACCCTGGCTGAGGAGAACTCATCGAAAAAGGCGAAGCGCCTGTCACAACGTTTCGCCAAATCCAATCCGTTTTTCCGGAAGCCGCCGCCTAGATAGGCAGCTGAATTTTATATTGATGCTTTAGTGAATTCAATTCACAATCATTGTATCCAATCAGTCCGTCTTTCTGCAGTCTGCCTAAAACAATTCCGGGATCCCGATCAATCAGCTCTGCAAATTCTTTTATTTTGACTATGTTGAATTCCCCTTTTTCAATGAATTTTAGATACTGCTCCGGACTAATCAGCAAATCCGCTGCATAGCGGTCTGCCGATTCTTCCTTATCGTCAATTTCTTTCTCAAAGGAGATCCCATAATCCCCATAAACGATATGTCCAATTTCATGAAACAGAGTAAACCAAAACGTATCTGCATTTAACCGTCTGTCATTTACCATAAGCATTACTTTTTTCTCCAGTTTCTTTGTTGCCCCGTTGATCTTTGAACCCGGCAAATTAGGAAGAATAACAAATACCACGCCCGCTTCCCGAAAAGCATTTCTGAGCAGCGGGTAAAAGTCTTCGTGAGCTTTTGTCAATGAGACGGCATATTCAACAGCCTTTTTTAATTTTTCCCTGTTAAATTTAGGAGCATCAGCATCCAGTGCTTTATTAATAGCAATCTGAACCATAGAATTCGCTCTGATGATGTTGGCATCAGACATTCCATCAGAAGCGCTTCTAAAGCTTACTGTCATATCCCTTTTTTGAAATACGGACAGCGTAGAAACTTTCAGAAATTTTCTTACCTCAGCAATCTGTTCATCGATTTTTCTCGGCAAGTCAGGCAATCCAAAATTATCCCGAAAATACCTGTAGTCCAGCGCCTTAAAAACCTCCCTCTCCTGCTCCAGCGCTTCCTCCGATTTGAATTCCGCGATTAAAGCATCGTAAGCATTTTGAAGTTTGAGCCAGTATGACACACTGGTTCCCAACATACGGGACAATTTCACGGCAACATCAATGGACAGATTTTGTTCCCCTCTGACCAGGAGACTGAGATTCTTTGGAGTGGTATCCAGTCTCTTCGCGAAATCTTCCTGAGTCAGACCGCTTTCATCTACCGCTTCTTTAATATAATAGCCAGGATGAAACGCTATCGCATCATGATATTGAATGTAACTACTCATAATGTTAACTCACCTCCATAATTCCTACCACCTTAACATTCCCTGCTATCTGATATAAGCTCCTCCCAATCACCTGATGGAAGAAGACCGCACTGCTGTCATCCGCGGCGGAATAGAATTTCAGATGATCGCAGCACCGGGAGAAACGGATGACCAGATTTTTGTCTGGATACCGAAATTTAAGATCCTGTGCTGCGGAGACAATTATTATGAATCCCGGCCCAATCTTTACGCCATCCGCGGCAGTCAGTACCGGGACATCAGTTCCTGGATCCAGTCTCTGGAGAAAATGCTGGATTATCCGGCGGAAATCCTTCTTCCCGGTCACACTGGTGCAATCCGCGGATAAGAAACCATCAGAAGAACTCTGACAGACTATCATGATGCCATAGAATATGTCCTTACAGAGATGCTGAACGGTATGGATCAGGGGCTCACCGCCGATGAACCGGCTTCCTCTGCAGGAGTATTCGGATAATATGATCCGCATGATGAGAGGAGCATCATCTGTTATGGAAGAAATTGATTCCAGTCTGAAGGACAGCCGATATCAGCGGGCTGCCCAGCTGTGTGACCTCCTGCTTCACTCAGCCGCATGTCCGGAAGGCATAAAAAAGAAAAAAGCCCGGGCTCTCACCGGACTGGGACGGATGCAGACCAGCGCCAACAACCGCCATTATTATCTTGTATGCACTGACTGCCTGTTGCAATGTTTTCGTCGTAACGCCTCTCCTGCCTCCCCGCCGGGGCGCTGTCTGAGCCTCCCTAAAGGAGGCGAGTTCGCGCCTTAGGCGGGGGAATCGCGGCAGGAGCGGCGGAACAGAAAACGAAGCCGGGCAGGCAGCTCGGACTCCCAGCTTCTCTTCACGAATCCCCCGCTCACGGGAGCTCACAAAAGCGCCTTTCCTGCACTGACTGCCTGTTGCAATGTTTTCGTCGTGACGCCTCTCCTGCCTCCCCGCCGGGGCGCTGTCTGAGCCTCCCCGAAGGAGGCGAGTTTGCGCCTTAGGCGGGGGAATCGCGGCAGGAGCGGCGAAACAGAAAACGAAGCCGGGCAGGCAGCGCAGGAAAGGCGCGCCCCCTTACTCACTTCTGCTGTACTTCTCCGACTGTGCCCGGATCAGCTCCTCATCACTGAAGTAGTTGATCTTCATGGCATCCTTCACCTCTGACAGGGTCTGTGCGGCCACTTCTCTGGCGGTCTCGCTGCCCTTCTTTAAGATCCGGTATACTTCCGGAATATCCTTCTCAAATTCCTTTCTTCTGGTGCGGATGGGCTCCAGCGTCTCTTCCAGAACACTGTTTAAGAACCTCTTCACCTTCACGTCTCCCAGACCGCCTCTCTGGTAGTGAGCCTTCAGCTCATCCAGGCAGGAATAGTCCTTCAGGTAGCGTTCAAAATGCTCCGGACGGCAGAAAGCGTCCAGATAGGTAAACACCGTATTTCCCTCAATATGACCCGGGTCGCTCACCTGAATGTGGGTGGGATCGGTGTACATACTCATAATCTTTTTCTTCACCTCGTCGGCCGTATCGGAAAGATAGATGCAGTTGCCCAGAGACTTGCTCATTTTTGTCTTTCCGTCAATGCCCGGCAGGCGCATGCAGGCCTGATTCTCCGGAAGCAGTACCTCCGGCTCCACCAGCACCTCGGAATACACGGAGTTGAATTTCCGCACAATCTCTCTGGTCTGCTCGATCATGGGAAGCTGGTCCTCTCCCACGGGAACGGTGGTAGCCTTAAAAGCGGTGATGTCTGCGGCCTGGCTGATGGGGTAGGTAAAGAAGCCCACCGGAATGCTGGCCTCAAAATTTCTCATCTGGATCTCCGATTTCACCGTAGGATTCCTCTGAAGTCTGGACACGGTCACCAGCTCCATAT
>CALWEP010000050.1 GCA_944377325.1 uncultured Lachnospiraceae bacterium | reverse complement strand
GGTTATCATCTTTAGTAATCATAAAATGGTTATCCCCTTTCATTTCACTCTCATCTCCCAAGTAAGTATTCCTACATACTTGAAAGTATAGTCGATTTGAGTTCCATATATGTACCACACTTTTCGTTTAGAAAAGTAAATTTCTCATTTATTTTATCATGCTGCAGCCAAAGTGTCGATAGAGTTTTATACAAAGTGGCATCCAACGGAACTACTGACGACATTTCCATATATCTCAATGATAACGAAGAGGTGTTTCTCTATGGACTAGCGCTTAAAATAGTATTTTCTCCCCCCAAAGCACATTATTCAACACCAAAAAGGGAGCGCCTGCCGACGCTCCCCCTTATCCTTACTGTTTCTTCTGTTCTTCAATAAAGGTTTTCATCATCTTGGTAAGCTGTGCGGCCTGGCTCACGCCGGCCACCTCGCACGCTTCCGCAAACTGCTCCACAATCTCCTTTTTCAGCTTATAGGACTTGCTGACAAATCCTGCTTTTGCTTCATACTTCTTTGTCGCGATCGTCTGGGGCTTTGGACTTCCTACTGGCATTTTCTCTCCCTCCACAATTCAATGATAATTTTTGTCCCATAGTAAGCAGCCCTTGCAAAGAAAAACATACCCAAAATAAACAGTGACAGCTTTAACAATTCCTTCATTCTTGCGTTTTACAGATGAGTGTGTTATATTTATAGTAGAGAAGGGCTTTCGCCCCTCTCCGCTACTCCAGTAGCTTATTCAGAATCAGTAAGATGATTCCTACGATTAAGTCCTTTAGCAATTCGGCCAGCCAAGCTTTTATATTGCTATTGGACTTTTTCTTTCGGCTTTCGCCTCTCATCTGCATTTCACCTCCTTACATATATATTATATAATATGGTGCACCATATGTCAATGTTTTTTTGACGAGATAGTAAAAACTATTTCCTCAGTTTCCGGTCCAGAATATGAGCCAGTAAATGACCAACAATACATCCAGCAAATATAACAATGTATTCCATCTCTCAGCACCCCCCTTCATACCATCTCAAAACAGCATTTTCTTCTCAGCCTTGGCCTCTATAAGAATACGCTCCGTTTCCTCCCGTTCCCGCTTTAAGAAATCCTCTGTAGACTCCACCAACCGCAGTGCCTCGCGTTCTGTACTGCTGGTCCAGGTCCTCTTAAACGCTCCAGCCCCCACACCTCTCAATGCTGAATTATAGATCCGATCAGCCTCCGGAAAGAACGGCCGTAGTTTCTTTGCCCTGGATGGCTCCCGTAGCCCTCTGAGCGCTTTCCCTTCCATCTGCCGTACCCGTTCCACTGACAGGCCTATCTCCTCCCCAATCTGTCTCAGCGGTTCCCCTCCTTGGTATCTGCGCCGGATCACCTCCGGCAACTGATCCGGAAGACTGTCTACACACTCCCAAAGCACTTTCCGCAGCATTTCAGCATCTATGCGCTCTATAGTCTCGCTCTCCAGGCTTTCAGTGCTAGGAATAAAATCCCCTGCCTTTGCATCTTCCTCGCCTTCCATGCCCAATATGGGAGCGTCCAGGCTGCCTAAATGTGCCATCACAGAATCTCGCTGGATCTGCCGGATCTGATGCAGCGTAACCCCAAAAGCACAGGCAGCCTCCACTTCGCTGGGATTCCTTCCATATGTCGCAGCATAGTCGATACGCCAGCGTTCATACTTCCGGATCTTATCTGCCTGAGCCTCCGGGATCCGCAGGCAGCAACTATGATTGATTATGTATCTCCGGATCCTCTGCCTGATCCAATAAGCTGCATAATTAAGGAATGGAACATCACGGACCGGATCATAATTTTCCACTGCATCATAGAGAGCAAGCGCACCTTCCTGCTGCAGATCCTCTTCATTTTCTAGACCTGCATACTGCGCAGCCACCATCCGGATAAAGCGATACATCTGCAGATATAGCTGCTCCATATTACTTTTCACATTTTCCCCAGCCTGAATCCTGGTCACCAACTGCTCATTACTGAAGTCATTGCCTTTCTCTTTTTCAATCCGTTCACTCGTCATTCCTTTTCACCTCTGCCAGATTCCGTCTATAGTCTAAGCTTTTACAAAACCCGGAAGTCAATTGTTCCGACCTCCGGGCTGCTTTTATGCCATCAGCTTTCCTGCTGCCACTCCTGTACCTGCAGGTCATCTCTCAAGCGATCTCGCACAAATGTGGTCATTCCTTCCAAAGCCAATGACAGACTTGTAAAGCCCTGGTCCTGCCCTTTCACAGCTTCCGCCACAGCATAAATATTGATATGCTCATCGATATTCCTGCGCAGCGATCCCAGTAATCTCCGTGTATCTCCCCTATAATCCTTGGGGATCTCCATTGCATAGGAACGCAGCTGCTCATTTTGACTATTCAGCAGGACCTTTTTCAATACAGCCATCGCATTATAGTCTCCCTCATATGTTTCAATCAGGTTCATCACATCTCTTTTATCGGTTACGGCCTCTAATTCCAGCATTTTGATAGCTGCAGATAAGCCTCCCTGATAGCCAGATTCCATCAGATGTCCTGTTGTAGCCGCTTTCCAGCTATTTTCCAAAGTTTCCAGACCACGGTCTACCAGATTGGCCAGGCGATCATGGGTATTCTGGATAGATTCCTCCACGCTATTCAGCAATCTCGTAGTTTCCTGCTGCAGACCTAAATCCGTATAACTACCGCTCTCTCGTTTATCCCTGATGTTTTTCTCCAAAACTTCATACGCACTCTTAAACTTTTGAATCTCTCCGATCAATTCTGTTTTTTTACTCATTTTCCAATCTCCTTTCTCTTACCTGCTGGATCAGATCATCCAGTTTTGTCTTCTCTGCTTCCAGGCTGCCGAACAGCTCCACCTTATCCTTAAACATTCCCAGATGCTTTCCCAGAAGTTCCAGAGCCCTCAGCTTGTCTGCCATCTTGACCTCCCGCTCCAGGCCATCCTCACCAAAGGTCTTGACCTTCACAGACTGAATGGCTGCGGTGTCCTCCGTCAAAACCCCCTTCTTTATCTCTCCTGTTTTCAGATCTGCGACATCTCCGATGTTGGCGAAAGCGATCTTTGCCAGCTCCATGACCACCCGATCCGCATTGACGCCGGTGCGGCGGGATCGCTCTGCCATTGCCTGCGCTATACAGCGACGAATAATAGGCTTTTTTAAATTTTCACACCCAATATCCTTCGCTGTATCCGGCGAATACCCGGCGCGGATCGCGGCACGGGTGGCGTTTAAGTCGATCAGGTATTCTTCTACAAAGCGTTTTTGCTTCCCCGTCACCCTTATTCCTCCCTATAGCTCTACTTGCACGTTGATCGCCTTAAAGCCCCTCTCTCCTTCTTCCAGTTCATAGGAAACAGACTGGCCGGCTTCCAGTGTACGAAATCCCTTCATCAGAATATTGCTCTGATGAACAAAAACATCCTTTCCGCCCTCGTCTAAAATAAATCCATAGCCTTTGGCTGCATCAAACCATTCTACAGTACCTTTCATTTTTCCACCTCATTCCTAATTGCTTACTTCATGTGCCAGACAAACAAAAAACGCGGGAACAGGAAAACTCATTTCTGAATTGTCCTATTCCCACGCCTATCGCTGGAAGGCTTCCGGCTATCGCCGGGGTACTTCTCAATATTTTGTTCGCTGACTCTATTTTATCAGATCCGGGCGCTCCTTACAAGAACAAAGTTGGGTTTTATCTGGTTTTTCCCTCATCTCAACGTAAGCCTTGTGAAACCTTCCTTCCTGATTCCTGGATACCTTCCAGCTCTTTACCTCCGGCTGCAGACGTTCCAGGAGCCGCCGCAGCTCTTCCGGACGCTCATAAGACACTTTGATCTTTACCGCCGTTACTCTCTCCCCTTTCATATTCCGGCCCGCTGCCGTTATTCTCACGCTTATGGTTCTGAAGCCCACATGCCGCCGGGTTCGGGTGTTGGCGCACCGTTCCCCGGCACATAGGCGCTTATTGACTTGCGCCGGCGCAGCTGGCTTAATGCTTCACCGCCAGTTGTTTAGGCCGCTCACTCCTAACAAGCACAGCCTCTACAAACTCTAAAACCAGTTTTTTCTGCTCCATCCTCTTGTTCTTTTTGCCGAAATATGCTACTTTCAAAGTGTTCTTTTGAGCAGCGGCTCCGGCCGTTTCTGGCTCCCGGGAAGGTGACGCTTCCCAGGGGCCTTTCCATTATCTGCTTCCTATCATTTCCTCTATTCCTTTTAATGCCCATACCTTCAACAGCTCTATAGCCTGGTCCTTGGTATATCCCATCTCGATCGCCACATTGATGAACTTGTCATAATGTCCCAGCACATTTTGAAAAACCTTAACCGGATCCACCGGTACATACCCATACGGCATATCACTTCCCCCTCCTGACCTTCTTTTTCGATTTACCGGCCTGAAACATTCTGGCCCCGATCTCTGCCCGCTGGCGGGGCAGCTCATAGCATCCCGCGTCCCAGATGTCCCGCTGTCCGTTCTCGCTCCCTGTTTTACTCTTCTTCGACATTACTGTACACCTCCATTTACTACAGCCGTCACCCCGTCAGGAAGGACCAGCACTAGAACGGCAGCCCCTGTAACCTTCCCTACTTTCTGGACAAACTCAAATGTGAGTTCATTTTCACCAGATCCGCCCACTTCCTGAATCTTATCCATATCGTTTTTAAAGTTCCAGAAAATAACATCTTTCAGCTTCATTGCTCTTTCCTTTCTTGTTTTACTCCAACGCCTCTCATATATACAGGTGAAACTTGACCGAATACGGCGAAAACCCTTATTTTATGCGGGTTCTGCGTACTGGGTCAGGTGAACCAGTACATAAGGCGCTAACTGCGTACTAGGTCAAGGTGACCCAGTACGAATAAACCCTTATAAATACTATATTTTTTCTTGTACTAGGTCAGGTTTTCACTTCCTGTATGAGAAGCTAATTTACAATAATGCGTTTTGGGTTTAAATCCTCTACTAAAATAAATAATCTTCCCCTCTTTTTTTAAGTCCGCCTTGGCTCTTTTCAGGGTTTCACCGCTTACCCCCTGGGCCTTCATCATCTCGTCCAGATCAGAGGTTTCCTTTTCCCCGTCCTTCAGATAGTCCAGGATAAAGCTTTTAGCCTCTTCCCTGGCGGGCGCCTGGTATCTGGCCGCCTGCGCTGCCTGCATAAACTCCCGATCACGTTTTGAGGTGTAACTGTCAAAAACTAAGCCGCCTGCCTCCACGCGGAACAAAATCGTATCCATCAATGGTCCGTAATTGCTTTTTTCATGGGACAAATATCTTAAGCCGCCAGCAGCCTCTCCGACAATCATCACACTTCTGGCAATGTCCCATATGTCCGCACTGTCGGCAATTCGCCGGCGGCCCCACATTCCAGCTTGCTTGTTGGTATGCACAACGATCAGAAACGTCGTTCCATACTCTTCCCCCAAACCGATCAGAGGCGATAAACACGCTCTCATGGCGTTTCTTTGCCCCATCTGAATATCTGAAGGGATGAAAGCCTGGATAGGATCAAATATTACCAGTACAGGGCGATACATTGCCACCAGATCAGTTAAAATCAAAGAATTGAACTTGATCTCTGAAAAAACCTCATTTCCCACATCCAGATGGAAAATATTACTCATATTAGCCCCAGCCTCTCGCAAACGCTTTTTTAGCGTATACCTGGGGCTATCCTCTGAACTGAAAAACATTACAACCCCAGGTTCCGCAAATCTACCTGTAAATGGATTGTCTGCTTCCATCCGATTTAGCAAACAACGGTTCCCGCTGCTGATCGCCGCCGCAATATTACACCATACAGTTGTTTTTCCTGCGCCTCCGTCTCCAGCTAGCAAAACAATTTGCCCTCGTGGGATATATCCCGATATTAGCCAGTCTGGGGTCTCTTCTTCTACTTGATCCATCGAGGTGAGAATTACTGGTCCTTTTTTAACGATTGGTTTAAAGCTCCCGGATCCTCTGTCATATCTGGCACTATATGGTGCTGTCCCTTTCTGGTATCTGGTGAGAGCCGGAAATACAGTCTTTTCCAGTTCTTCGTCTGACAATGGCGGGATGCACTTTGCTTCATTCTCTGCCCGGACCGCCGCCCGTATAGCTTCGTCCGAAAGCCCTTTTGCCTGCTGACTGCACACCAGCTTCACAAGGGTATTGGTCCGCTCACCTTCCGGAATCTTCTCCGGTGCCTCAAAAGGGCGCCCCAGATTCTCAAGGTCTTTCCCAGCAAGGAAATCCATTACTACTCCGTTTACCATTGCCAGAGGGGTATCCTCCGGGCTCTGCTCCCACTCATACTTCCGGCCATTCGGATGAATGCTTGGCGGTGCAACAATGTATCCGCCATCTCCCCGGATGTCCACCCCTTCATAAAGGCCGGCACGGTTCTTGACTATGGACGTGTCTTTGTAAAAATAATGATAGCCGCCCCGCCCTGTGATGGAAAGCCAGGTGTCCGCAGGCAGTGCGCCGTGATCTGCCTCCCATCGTCTGAGCGTCTCCCGGCCGTCTATCCCTCTATCTTCGTCCACGTCTAAATCAATCACTACCAGACCTCCTGATATACTGCCGGTAGCAACCCCGATATTTGCCGACGGCCACCGGCTCCACAATCTCTCGATCTGTCCCGTGTCCTTTGTTGCATCCCGGCAGCCGTGCTCTGTCAGAGGGCTTTTCCCGCGGGCCTTAAGCGGAAACACCGCCAGCCCCAACCGTGCATAATACAGCGCATAGTCCTTCATACTATCTGTCAAGCTCTCACCCCGTCCCCATTTACTGCTCTTGCAAAACGCTCTGCGCCCCTCAGGGCCGTCTGAATGGATGATTGCCGGCGCTTCTGCCTTTCTATCCATTGAACCGTTTGGCGGCGCCCTCTGGCGTCTGCGGTGGGTATGTAATATCCAGTACCATCATCATCTGTAATAATGGGATAATCACGGCGGAGCTCTTCAATCAGTTGTCTCAATACTCTATCACGGCAGCCCACCTCAAGGCACAGCGCCCGTCGGCTTTTTGCATTTTCGGGCCCAATCTCCAGAGCGTTATACACTGCTGCTTTTAACTCATGTTTGCTCATTCTGCTGCTTTTCCTCCTGCTCCAGGCCTGCCCGCTCATAGAAATATTTACGAGGGATTCTGCCATTCCTGATAATGTAGCCTTTGTCCTTCAACTCTGCATTGAGACCCCTGATTACCTTATAAGCCTGCCCTACGGAATATCCTAAAATATCTGCTACCTCTTCCGCAGTCATAAACTGCTTACTCATTTTATCGTCTCCTTTCTGTGGCGACATCGCAACTAACCTTTCTGTTTCCTTTTACTTCAGCCAGAACGGCCATTTTCTCCCCGATCAGGGAATATATCGAACGAATGTCCGTAGATGTGGAGTGGATTCTTCCACCCATCCATGCCTCGCACCGGCATTTTGTTAGTCCTCTAAGATTTCAGTTACATCAACACCCAGAGCTGCGGCAACTTTCCCAAATGTACCAGGGCGGACACTACGGCCAGTAATAACATTATTGATTGTTGGCCTCGGCATGGCTGTTTTTTTGCATAAGTCCTCTGTGTTCATTTGAGCTCTTGCCATTGCAAGCTCAAGTTTCTTTTTGTCTGCCTTCATTTTTATCATCTCCTTCCACACTCGTTTGAGTGTATTTTTATTTTAACGCCTTCGTTTGAGTATGTCAATCTATAGAAATGATTCATTTGAGTGTTTATCTTTTTGTTAATTTGTGTTACACTGAGAAAAGAGGTGATGATATGAATATAGGTGATCGGATAAAAGAACACAGAAAAAAAGCAGGACTAACCCAAAAACAATTAGGTGAATTATCAGGAACGTCAGAGCGAACCATTCAGCAGTATGAAAGCCATAAACGGCAGCCTCGCATTGAACAACTTCACAAAATAGCTAATGCGTTATCAATTCCAATAGAAGATTTGATAGGAACAGGGAATTTAAACCTCTTGAATGACGTGACAGGGCTTTTTTCAGATGAAGTAAAAGAAATTCAGAATTCTCCGGAAGAAATAGCACTTAAATCTTCACTTGACCACAATTTTTCCATGTTAAACATTGAAGGAAAGAAAAAGGTCGTTGCTTTTTCAGAAGATATGGCTAAAATTCCTGAATATAAAGAGGAGCAAATGTAAATGGGAATACTTGATAAACTGATTGGCAAAAAAGCACCAACTCCCTCACCCATCATTGAAAATACAAACATCCTACGTCTTGCCCCCAAATGTAAGGAATGGAAAGTTGATACTCTGTTCATTACCACAAAAAAAAGCTGCCCTGTATGCCGCCAGTACAACCGGAAAGTTTACTCTCTATATGGCTGGAATAAAAAATATCCCAAGATCCCTTCTGTTCTTTTACAGAGCAAATGCCCTAAATGTGGCGGAAGTATCGGTGCAACGCTTTACCAGCCTGGTATAAGCTCACCGGTTAAATAATATTTTATCTTCTCCCCATCCATGCCTCGCACCGGCCAAGGATGAAAGGAAGATGATATATGCCAGCTTATTACGATGAAAAGGCAAAATCCTGGTATTGCAAATTCTACTATACCGACTATACAGGAACCAGAAGACAAAAGAAAAAACGCGGCTTTAAGCTGCAGCGAGATGCCAAACAGTGGGAGCGTTCTTTCCTGGAGCGGCAGCAGGGCCAGCCTGACATGACTATGGAAAGCCTGATCCAGATCTATATGGAAGACATGAAAGAACGCCTAAAACCCGCTACGATTTACGCAAAGGAAAACCGCATAGACGTGCATATACTCCCATATTTTGGTAAGCAGCGTGTAAATGAGATCACACCGGCCCATGTACGTAAGTGGCAAAACGAGCTGATGAAGAAAACCACCCAGACCGGGCAGCCTCTGAGTCCTACTTACCTAAACGTATTGCACCATACTCTATCCGGTTTGTTTAACTATGCCGTAAGGTATCACGGGCTTTCTATTAATCCCTGTATTGTTGCCGGAAGCATAGGAAAATCCAAATCAGGAGCAATGGATTTCTGGACTCTGGAAGAATATCGCCGCTTCATTGCCGCTGTGGATCATCCCGTTTACCACCCTATTTTCCAGGTTTTATATTATACCGGCATACGTGTTGGCGAACTATTGGCACTGACCTTTAATGATGTGGATCTGGAAAATGGCATTGTCCATATTACCAAGACTTTAAAACGGATAGGCACGGAAAACATCATTTCTGCGCCTAAAACACCCAAAAGCAAGCGTGACGTTTTGATCCCGCAGTTTCTCGTAGAAGAACTAAAAGACTACTACAAACGAATCTATAATCCTGCCCCGAATGACGCTATCTTCCCTGTACAACGTGCCAGCATTCTGTACAACCTTAAACAGTATGCTAAACGGTCCGGCGTTAAGGAAATTCGCGTACACGATCTCAGACATTCTCATGTGGCCCTATTAGTAGAATTGGGATTCAATCCCTTGCTGATCGCTGAGCGTCTGGGGCATGAAGATATCAAAACCACGCTAAACACTTACAGCCATTTGTATCCTAACAAACAAATTGAGCTGATTAACAAGTTGGATGAAATAGTACCGTTTTAGTTCCATAGCAAGAAAAAAGAGCTGATAACCCCAGTATTTTAAAGGGAAATCAGCTCTTTTTATCTCATTGATGTCCATGGGATCAATCCAGAATTCAATATCCCTGTCATGAGCCAGCTTTTTCGGCTCCCAGTCATTGGAAAGTGTTCCTGCATTGAATCCCAGCGTTCTGGTGTGGTCCTTATATCCGGATACTGTGATTCTCGGAAGTTTGATCGTCTGAGCATTTAAAAATTTCACCTGCTGATTGCTCTGGGCCAATGCATCGGAACAAAGTTCTTTTGCGTATTTCTGCGCCAGAAACTGTGTAAACTGTTCTGCATAACTGTAAACTGCCATTTTTTACCTCTCTTTCTTTCATTTCAGTCCGAATGCTGCCTTTAACGCGGCATCATCCGTCTGCTGCTGATTTCCGGAAGCTGCAGCCCCTACCTGAATAAAGCCTCCCTGACCTGCTGCCTGTGGTCTTAATCCAGGTACGTCTTCCAGGGTCTTCTTCAACGCATTGGTAACCGCCTCATCGCTCACCTTGCCGTCCTGCCCCACCACCTGGCTCAAGTCTGTCATCTTGATCAGGTAAGGAATGGTCTTGGCGTCAATTCCTAACCCCACAGCCGCCAGGATTGCTGCATTCTCCACCTGGGCCTGCCGGGCCGCCGCCTGTGCCTGAGCTGCCTGTGACTGAAGAGCTCCCACATCCGGCTGACTGGCTGCCTTCTGAGTTTTAAATGCCTGAATGGCCTGAGCCATCTCTTCCTGAGATAACCCCTGCTGCTTGAAATAAGATTTCAGCACGGTGTCCTCTGTCACAGAAGTCTTTCCGGCGATCAGGCTGGCCAGCTTCTCATAATCGAAGGATGGCTGAGATCCGCTCTGTACTCCATTGCCTGCTGTTCCTGCAGCTGAAGTCCCATTTCCTCCTCCAGAAGCGCCGGCCCCATCTCCCTGCTGTCCGTTTTGTCCTCCGGTGGGCTCCGCAAAAAGCTGTAAATTCATCGGAAATCTTTTCATCGTATCTGCTCCTTTCAGTTTTTCGGGGTGTCTCCCCATAATCAGTTAGAGTGTCTCTCCTACAGTTTTTATCGGTGTGTCTCACCGTAGTTTTACGCCTTCGGGCAAAAAAAGGCACTTAGGAGCCGCCTAAATGCCTGTAAATGGGTATAAAAATACCACCGGCCATTATTGGTCGGTGGCTAAATCCCCAAAATATCAAACATATCCTTTCTCTCTTCAATACATTTTTTCAAAAGAGCAGCATATTCATCGTGATCTGTAATTTCAATTTCCACATCTCCATTAGGATCGTAACCAAATATTTTTTCATACTTCATTCGCAAATCAAGTAATTCCTCACTTTTAGGTCCGAAATACATCAGTTGACCACCTCCTCAAGAATCTCTAATACTTTTTCATATGTATTGGGCAATAATCGCCGAACCATTTCTATATCTTTAGGATCACTTTGATATAATGAACGTCCAATCTGAGCCCAGGCTTCTCTTTCGATATTGAGATTTTTATCCCAATATCCAGGCTTCCTATGCCCATATCCCATATCAATTTCTCCGTAAGAAAGCCCATGCATAATATCAGACAGTCCCCTATGTTCCGCCTTGATAACTACTCGTCCCATTTCTGTCTTCTCAAATTCTTCGGGATACAAAGATTGTATCATGCCTGCCACATTGTTTCCATATTTTTGTGACATTTTAGCTATCAGCTCCGAATCTTTTTCCAATGCATCAAGAAGACGCCTATTCTCTGATATTCCGTAGCTATCATCTATTTCATGGAATAGTTCATGGGCTATTGTAGCGTCATCTGCAAATTTCCCCACCAGTATACTTCTACTTTTATCATCAAATCGTGAATTCGGTTTCTTCCAAGTTTCGATTTTAACACGAGAATAAGCGTTTAAAAGGGCATTTTTAAGTAACTGATTAGGATGTTTCTCCACCTTCTCCATAAATTTCATTTGAGTTTGCTTTGAAGCAGAATCCTTATTTGAAAGAAGTTTTCTAAAATGTCCAAAAATATCACTCTCATACTGCTTTTTCCATTGGTCCGCTCTTTTCTGATACTTTCCCTGATTCTCCAAATCTAATGAATACTTTGCCAGCCTCTCATACCTCTCCGCCTGCCTGACGGCATACTGCTGCTTGGCCTCCTCCTTGTTGGCCAGACCGATTGCCTCCAGTTCTTTCTCCGTCCAGGTATCATCTGCCGTGGAGATACCGGGGAAGTAGGTAGTGTGACTGTCTTTGCAGCGGGGATGATAAAGGCCATACTCAATAGCCTTGCTCATCAGTGGGTATTTCTTTCCGGTTTCTGGATCCACGCCGTCTTGCGATCCTCCGCTCCACACATCATCAATAAGTACCTTTCCGCAAAACGGCAAGCACTTCGGACAGGGATTCCCGCGCTTGTTTACGATGACCGTTGCGATGCCCCACTCCTGCCGTTTCTCCCCCTCTCCCTGAAGGTAAGCCCGCTTGCTGGCTGTCCGGATCGCCATGTCCGCATAGTCTGATAAGGTATGCCGGGCACCGTTGGCATATTCAATACAGTTCAGGCCGGCTGCCAAGAAATCTCTGGTGGCCATATCCACCGCCTTTTCATAAGTTCCAGCTCCCGTATTGGCATAGACCTGCGCATTGTAAATAATTTTCCGGTACTGATCATTTGCCATCCGCAGTACTGCTGTCTCTGCCGTCTCCATATCATGGGTGGTGGCCTGGATCAAAGCCTCCAGTTTTCGATCATTCAGCTTGAAAAACTCAGCTGTCATAACCTGATTTTCCGGCGACCGATTCCGCCCAGATACCTTCCAGCCTTTTCGGATCGCCTGGAGGATCTGTATCTCCTGCTGCATATTTCCTGTCTGCCTGGCATTCCGGATCAGCTCTTCAATCTCCCGGTTGATCCTTCGGAACCGACTCCCGTATTTCTTCTGATTCTCCTGCTTGTATTTCTCCAGAGCTTTCAGCTGCTCCGCCTGCCACATGGACCACTGAATCCCTTCCTCCGTCTCCTCAGCTCGATGGCGGGCCATGTTCCTCATCATAGAAGAGATCAGCTCTTCCTCGATAGCCGCAAACGCTGCACCAATGTCATACTCATCACGTCGCACTTATCAGCGCCCCTTTCGCGCCCTACTCGCCGGCATCCTTCAATGACTCTCCCCTATTGGCATGGACCTTAAAGCCATGAGATTTAAACTGCCGGATCCTGGCCTTCAACTGTGTTATGCTCTGGCATTTATCATTTCGGAGTTCTGCATATTGATCTTTCTCAACCGCATAGATTCCAAACGGCACCTGCTCACTGGCCATCTGCAGCATTCCCTCATACTCCTTCCGGCTCATTCGGTACGTTCGGTTCATGACCTTCACTACCATTTCCGTTCCCTCCCATCTGCTGATTGATCTGAAATGGCCCTGCCGACTGATTGACCGCCGGTTCTTCCACTTCAGCAATTCCCTGTTCTGCTTTCAGCCGTTTTACCTCTTCTTTTTTCCATGTCTCATCCCTGCTGTCCCCATACAGCTCCTCTACCTGTGCTTCCACACTCATCACAGGAGCTCCCGGTCTGGCTTTTGCAAGAGTTTCCACCTGACTCTCAAAAGAGGGATTCGCATATTCCCCAAAGGGAATATCCACCTTTACTTCCTCTGCTGGCTGTTTATTCAGCAGGCAATACGCATTGATGCATGCGGAAACCAACCTTGGAAGCGTGTCCTGGAGCGCTTCCACGATGGCATTTCTTGTGTAAAGAGTCGTTTTCTCTTTCTCTCTCTGGGCCTCCGCGTTATCCAGCTTCTTCACGTCAATTCCCAGGGTACTTGGGCTGATGATTCCCTGCAGGCAAAGATCCAACGCCGTGACATAGGATGCCAGATAACTGTCATGAGGAATGACCGGCTGCTCCGTCTGCACCTTGTTCTCTGCCCCTTCTGCCATATTGTTGTCCCCAGAAAAAAAGCGGTTATCAAACGGATTCGGCGCCATCGTTTCTCCAGTATACGGATTTTTAGGCACCAGGCCTTCCGGAATATACGTCCTTGCTCTACCCGCGCGCAGCGCGTCCATCCATTGGCTCCACACTTCATCGAAGGCATCAAAAGCATCCAGCTTTCCATCAAAAATACTGCCGCCTCTACCTTCCCATTTGGCACTCTCATATACCTGGAAAGGAATCGCCAGCATGATCTCCGGATCAAAACTCCAGTTCCTGATTTCCCGGGTCTGATCAATAGCCGTCAATTCTACTTCTCTGTCTCCCAGATACAGCTCATTTTTGATATATCCATAGCCATAGTGCTCATACAGTACATACTGCCTGTGCTGAGATTTATATGGTGTCTTGAATACCACCTCCCGCAGATCATCTCCATCATAAATCAGCTCAATGCGATCTCCTGAATACCACTGAATGATGGGGTAAGGGCTTTTCCGCGTATTGACTGTCACTTTCCAGGCCCCGTCTCCGATATACAATACTTCCCGCAGCACCCGTTTCATTCGGCTCCGGAAACGGTTCTTCTTCTCTATTTCCGCCCATAACTGCTCCTGTTTTTCAGAATCAAAATCGAAATCATTCATGTCTGCCAGCACCACAGAAGTCAATACCCTGATAATCAAAGCCGGAAGGCCCGTATGGATCTTTCGCATCTCCATTCCAGGAGTGCATCTGGATGCCCAGAACTTGTATTTATCTGCAAATTCAGCACTCTGCTGATATAGCTGCTCCAGTTCATTGCCATCTCCGCGATACCAGATCCGGTTCCTTATTGCATTCAGTTCAAAATCCAACACTTCCGTGATCTGAATTCCGTAAGGGTTGGACGGCTGGATGTTTAACCAGCTGCGGATCCCTCGCTTAATATTCTCGTTCAATGTCGTCAGCCACCTCATTTCTCTTCATCCTCCTCAAATCCGATCAGCGCCCTGTACGGAATCCAGCCATACTGAGATGCATTGATCGTATGATCATTCCTGTCTTCCGGTTCATCCTTATCTTCCTTCCAGGAGTAGCGGTCTATTTCACCCAGATGCTCCGTACAGGCATCCACCACCAGATAGCAGCCTTGCTCGATCCACCCCAGCTGCAGCTTGATACGATCAATAATCGTCAGCGCCTTGTAGGCATCCAGGAAATTGTAAATGCAGCCATGAAGGCGTTTGTACTTCCGAAGCTCCGTGATCGTTGCCTGATCAGCAGAATCCACAAACACATCCTTTGCCAGTCCCCATTCCTTTCCATTCTGATCCAGAAAGGATAAAAATTTCTCCACAGTATCCGACGGAGCCAGGGGTTTGTCCAGATCCGCATTACTGTATACCTTCTCCGACAGGATGATCAGGCGCCGATCTGTAGTGATACCCATAAACAACATGGCAATGGTATCCGGCGACTTCGCGGAATATGATGTGTCCAGACCACCAGAGAACTTCCTGAACCGGACCTTCCCTGTTTTCACCTGAGCCTTCACCCAGGCAGCCGTGACCACATGCTTTTTCCGGTCGAAATTGGGGAAGATCAGGCCTGTGGCCTTTCCTCTCAGGCCCTCGATCTTGTTCTTCCAGATCTTTGTCCCCTTCGGTGTGTTCTGGATGATCTTGGCCAGCTTCTCCGGTGGCAGTCCCAGGTTATGAGCAAAAGAAAAGAACCAGTGCACCCATCCGGGTTTTGGTTCTTCTTTCAGTTCCTCTATGATTTCTTTCGGAGTCTCTGACTCCCACTCCGGAAGCGGCCGGGAATGATTGATATATTCCTGGTAAACTTCCAGATTCGGATCGTCCGGGTTCAGCGTAGCCATCAGATAGTCACACCGCATGGCTGCTTCCCGGACAAAATCAATGTCCGCAGTATTGATCTCATCAATATACAAGCAGCCGTACTGGCCTCCCAGAGCATCCTTCCATTTCCGCTTGTTTCCATAGCCTACTACAAAAATGACCTTGTCTCCGCCTGATGTGTGAAACAGCAGGTGAGGCATCTTGTACTCACCGGATCCGTTGCCCTTATACTCCACCAGAACGCCGAAATCATCCAGGATCCCAAGGTCCTTGTTGATGATGTTCTTCTCAGCAGCACCGGTATCATCTGCTGCCAAGATATGGAGCTTTTTCGGGCTCTCCGCTACCTTCAACATGAACTTAAACAGACCCACTGTAGTTTTTCCTGCAGCCGTGGTTCCTTCCAGGAATTCTACCGGCGCCTCACAGTTGAGGAAAGCTTTGTACTTAGGGGACAGCAGCAGTCTCTCCGTACTCACTATCCATCACCACCACTCATCTGCCGGATCAGATCGTCCAGTTTTGTCTTCTCTGCTTCCAGGCTGCCGGACAGCTCCACCTTATCCTTAAACATTCCCAGATGCTTCCCCAGAAGTTCCAGAGCCCTCAGCTTATCCGCCATCTTGATCTCCCTCTCCAGGCCGTCCTCTCCAAAAGTCTTGACCTTCACAGACTGAATGGCAGCGGTGTCCTCCGGAGCTGCATCCTCTCGGATCGTCGCAGTTTTGGGATCAATCACCTCATTGGCATTAACGAAAGCGATTTTTGCCAGCTCCATGACCACCCGATCCGCATTGACTCCGGTACGACGGGACCTCTCCGCCATTGCTTTTGCAATATGCGCCTGAATGTCAGGTTTCGTCAGGTTTTCACTTCCGATCGACTTCGCTGTGTCCGGACTGTATCCGGCGCGGATCGCGGCCTGAGTGGCATTGAGATCGATCAGATATTCTTCTATGAAACGTTTTTGCTTTTTGGTCATGGGGTTCACCTCGCTTTCTGT
>CALWEP010000049.1 GCA_944377325.1 uncultured Lachnospiraceae bacterium | reverse complement strand
ACAGATTCTGCGGATTTCCGATGGGAGTGAGCATACTGCCCAGATTGGCAGCGATCGTCATCAGAATCACCGTAATGCATACTCTTCCGTTCATCCCGGCCATTCCAAGCACCAGCAGAGCAAAAGGCACAAAAGTCACCAGCGCCACATCGTTGGTAATCACCATGCTCCCTGCAAAGCAGAGAAATACCAGGCTTCCGGCCACTCCTCTCTCGCTTTTTACGCGGGCCAGCAGGCCGGCTCCCAGCAGGCGGAACACGCCAAGCTGCTGAAGCCCGGCCATGACCGTCATCAGACAGAACAGAAGCTCCAGAGTCCGAAAATCGATATAGCCCAGGTATTCCCTGTCGGGGGGAATCAGAAAGCAGGAAACCGCTGCCAGCACCGCAGCCGCTGCCAGCACCGTCTCAGTTTTTATAAAATGTTTGATCTTTTCAGCCACCGCTTTTTCTCCTATTTTTTATCCCAAGGAAAAACAGCGGATAGAGGCCGTTTCCTCCATACGCTGTTTTCCTCGCTTGTCTATTTTATCTGCAGACCAGGTTAATGATCTTTCCGGGAACGTAGATTTCCTTCACGATGGTTCCCGTCATCTTGTCGGCTACCGCCGCTTTTCCTGCCTCAAGAGCTGCCTCCTTAGACACATCCGTGGGAAGGCTCACGACAGCACGGGTCTTTCCGTTCACCTGAACGGGAATCTCCACCTCATCGTCCTTCATCGCTTCCCGGTCACACTCCGGCCAGGATGCGTGGAATACGCTGTCCGTTCCCCCCAGAGCCTCCCACAGCTCTTCGCCCATATGGGGAGCAAAGGGAGCCAGCAGGATCACGAAGGTCTTGAGCGTCTCTTTATCAATGCCGCCTTCCTTCTTCGCCAGCTCAATAAGCTTGTTGTTGTACTCCATGAAGCCGGACACAACCGTATTCAGGCTGAACTGGTCAAAACGCTGTTCGATGTCATATACCAGCTTATGGCGCAGCTTCACCATTTCCTTCGTTTCCTTCACATCGCTGTCTTTGCTGTCCATTACCAGGGAATAGAACCGTTTCAGGAAGCGGGCCACACCCTCGATTCCTCTGTCATCCCACTCCGCATCCAGCTCCGGCGGTCCCACAAACAGCTCGTACAGTCTCAGGGCATCGCAGCCGTAGTCTCTCACCAGATCGTCGGGAGATACCACGTTGCCTTTGGATTTGCTCATCTTGATTCCGTTCTTTCCGGTGATCATGCCCTGGTTGAACAGCTTGGTAAAGGGCTCGTCGAAATCGATCACGCCGATGTCATACAGGAACTTGGTGTAGAACCGGGAATACAGCAGATGCAGCACAGCGTGCTCCACGCCGCCGATATACATATCCACCGGAAGGTACTTGTCTGCTTTCTCTCTGGATACCAGCTCCTGGTCATTCTTGTTGTCCACATAGCGGAGGAAATACCAGGAAGAGCCTGCCCACTGGGGCATGGTATTGGTCTCGCGCTTGGCCGGAGAGCCGCAGCAGGGACAGGTAGTGTTCACCCACCAGTCAATGTCTGCCAGGGGAGACTCTCCCGTTCCCGTAGGCTGATACTTCTCCACCTCCGGCAGGGTCAGGGGAAGCTGATCCTCCGGTACGGGAACATTGCCGCACTTGGGGCAGTGAATGATGGGAATCGGCTCTCCCCAGTATCTCTGGCGGGAGAATACCCAGTCGCGGAGCTTATAGTTGACGGTCTTTTTGCCCAGTCCTCTGGCCTCGATCATGGCGGGAGCTTCTTTCTTCAGCACGGAGCTCTCCATGCCGTTCCACTCTCCGGAATTGATCATAGTGCCGGCAGCCTCCGTGTAGGCCTCCGTCATATTTTCAATTTCCTTTCCGTCCTTGGCAATAACCTGAATAATGGGAAGGTCAAACTTCTTGGCAAACTCAAAGTCTCTGTCATCATGGGCAGGAACGCACATGATGGCGCCGGCGCCGTAGTCCGCCAGCACGTAGTCGGACAGCCAGATGGGCACCTTTGCGCCGTTCAGGGGATTAACCGCATAGCTTCCCGTAAACACGCCCGTTTTCTCTTTATCCTGGAGACGGTCCACGTTGGATTTCATGGACGCGTCGAAGATATATTTCTCCACAGCCTCTCTGGTCTCATCCGTAGCCAGACTCTTTGCCAGAGCATGCTCCGGAGCCAGCACCATAAAGGTGGCGCCGTACAGAGTGTCGGGACGGGTGGTGTAGACCGTGATCTTTTCCTCTCTTCCCTCCACCGGAAAATCCACCTCTGCGCCGTAGGACTTGCCGATCCATTCGCTCTGCATTTTCTTAACCTTCTCCGGCCAGTCCAGCTTGTCTAAATCGTTTAACAGACGCTCCGCGTAATCGGTGATCTTTAACATCCACTGGCGGAGGTTTTTCTTCGTCACCGGGGTGCCGCAGCGCTCGCAGCAGCCGTTGACCACTTCCTCGTTGGCCAGACCGGTCTTACAGGAAGGACACCAGTTGATGGGGAATTCCTTCTCATAGGCCAGCCCCTTCTTGAACATCTGCACGAAAATCCACTGCGTCCATTTGTAGAAGCCCGGATCGGTGGTGTTTACCTCCATATCCCAGTCGTAAATGGCCGCAATCTGATTGATCTGTCTTTTAATGTTCTTTACATTCTCCGCTGTGGAAATCGCGGGATGAACGCCCATTTTGATCGCGTAGTTCTCTGCCGGAAGTCCGAATGCGTCCCAGCCCATGGGGTGGATCACATATTTCCCCTTCAGCAGCTGGTAGCGGCTCCAGGCGTCGGAGATTACGTAGCCTCTCCAGTGTCCTACATGCAGTCCGCTGCCGGACGGATAGGGAAACATATCCAGACAGTAATATTTCTCCTTTTTTCCGTCATTTACATTGATCGGGTGCTTTTCCCAGTTCTCACGCCATTTCTTTTCAATGGCCGTGTGGTTGTACTGTGCCATGACAGTTCCTCCTTTTCGTGGTTTCTTTGTGAGGCTGCCGGATGTTTCTGATCCTGCGGGAACAAAAAAAGCCCTGCGCCTCTATTGTATAGAGACGCAGGACTGCTTCCTGCGCGGTACCACTCTATTTCACACTGATCTCGTGTGCCCTCATCTTCCCGGTACCGGCGGGCTGCCGGCCGCTCCTACTGAGAAACGGATTTCCTTTGGGACGGCTACTCAAGGGCCAGTTCGTCAGCCTCCCGCAACTGCCTTTCACCGGCCGGCAGCTCTCTGGTGCGCTCGGAATGACTACTACTCCCTGTCACAGTATTTACACTAGACCTTAATTTAGCACACTTGTCTTTTTCTGTCAACTCCTAACCGGAAATCCGGATCGTAAGCCCTCCGTCAGCCTCTTTCCCTGCTCCGGCAAAGCGCCCAGACCGCCAAGGCCCGCCCGGCAAAGCAGGCAGCCGTCTCCGACAGTCCGAAGGTTTCCGTTCCGAAAGCGGAGGAAAGGCCCATTCCCAGCGCCGCAGCGCACATCATCATCAGATACGCCGTTTCAAACTCCTGGGACATCGACCTCTTCTGCATAAGCACCAGCACGTATCTCAGGCAGACCACCTCCAGCAGCAGAAGCACCGCTCCCGCAGCCAGGTTCAGCCTTCCCTCCGTCAGGCCGTGAACGCCTGCCAAAGCCACCAGCCCGGCCATCGCACCGTGGGCCCAGGGAGAGCTGTAGCCCTCATCCCTCTCGATCCCCCAGGTCCCCCAGGCTAAAAGGGCATAGCCGGAAAACAGCAGGAGCTCCTGTCCTCCCACAAACGGCTGAGCCGTCACCAGCAGCAGACCGCTGAATATTTTAACCCTGTTCCCATCCATATTCCGCCTCCTTCCGGCTGCTGTCCTCCCTTTTCTTCATTCAGTATAGCATAGGGGAAGGCGGAACGTCTTTTCGATTTCCTTACGGTTTTTCTACGGTTCCCAAAAGAATTTTTTACTGATTTTTCCTTTTTTCTCCTCCCAGGAGCAGCCTGACCCAAGCGGTACAGAGGAGAAAGAAAACGGCGGATGACAGGCCGTGGGCTGCCGCCAGCCCCCAGCTTCCCAGGCCGGCTGCCGACACAAGCGCCGCCAGGCCGGCTCCGTGCACCGCCAGCGCTGCCGCCGCGCTCATCGCCGCCAGAACTCCCCGTTCCAGGCGGAAAAGAACCGACGCCTGGGAGGCTCCTGCCGTGAGAAGCAGAACCGACGCCGCCCATGCCGCAGCCTCTCCCGGGAAACCGGCTGCCTGTCCGGGAATCAGCAGTCCCAGGCCGGGGCCGCACAGAACAATCAGCGCCGCTCCTCCTGCCGCTCCTGCCGCAGCCGCCAGACGAAGAACCCGCCCGGCCTGTTCCCGCAGCTTCCTTCCGTTTCTTTTTCTCCTGTCTATGGACGCAGCCGGTCCGCTCCAAAAAGCAGACGCCAGAAAAATGAGAAACAGCCCCGTAAGCATGCACAGGGAAGTGCTCCCCTTCTGTCCGGCCGTCTGAAAACAGAGCCGGTCCAGAATCAGGCCGGCTCCGGCCGCCAGACAGACCGCAGCCGCCCACAGACTGTTTCCGGCCGTCATCCCGGGCATGGGCGCAGCCGTCCCTTCCCCCGTCCTTCTGTCTCCTCTTGCGCCCCGCAGAAACAGGAACACAAGAGAAAAGACCAGCGCCGCCGCAGAACCGATTCCCAGTCCCAGTATTCCCCCGGCGGCCCCGAAGGCCGGGGCGTAGCCGGCCGTTTCATATACCAGCTCCGACTTCTGTCCTTCCGCCAGCCAGGAAGAGGCAAAACTTAAGGAAGCCGCCGCTCCCACCGCCTGCTCCACAATCACGGAAGCCGCCGCTGCCCTCCGAGCTCCCAGGCCGGCCAGCCGGCCTCTTACCGCCCCCAGACAGGGAAGCAGGAACACGGCCGGAGCCAGACTTTCCCAGGAATATCGCTCCATGGGACTGCCGGCCGTCAGCCACTCCGCTCCCAAAAGCAGAGCTGTTCCTCCGGCGGCTCCCAAAAGCAGCGAGAGGACAGCCGTCAGCCGAAAAAGCCTTTCCGCCCTCCTTCTCCGTCCTCTCGCCGTGAGAAGGGCTGTCTTTCCGGAGAGGAAGGACGCCAGCGCCCAGGCCGTCGCTGCCCATATTACATAATACGCAAAATAGGGGCCGGCCAGCCGGCCGATCC
>CALWEP010000048.1 GCA_944377325.1 uncultured Lachnospiraceae bacterium | reverse complement strand
CTGAGGCGGCGGAGTCTGTGATTGACGCCAGACTTCCCCACAGGCGGGTCAAGAGCTTCCCCAAGCTCCTTTAGTGTTGCATCCGGCTTCAACAGCCTTGCCTGGGCCATCTGCTCCAGATTCTCAGGAAGACTCTCAAAGCCAATTGTATCACGGATATATTCAATATCCCTTATCTGCTTTACGGAAGCAGCCACCGTCTTGTTAATATTGGCAGTTTCACAGTTGACCTGCCGGTTCACACTGTTTCTCATCTCTTTCAGGATCCGGATATTCTCCAGTTCCATGAGAGCCACAGGGGCTTCCATTACATTCAGGATATCCACGATCTGGCTGCCTTCCTTGATATACACCACATAATATCTCTTGCGCATGACAATCTTGGCATCCAGTCCGAAGGTTCCCATGATATCCCGCAGCTGCCGGGCCTTCGCCTCCGCAGTACAGGCAATCTCAAAGTGGTAAAACCGTTCCGGATCGCTGATGGAGCCCGCTGCCAGAAAGGCGCCTCTTAAAAATGCCCGGCGGCAGCATGCCTGCTGGAGCACAACATTTCTCACCACGGACATATCTTCCGCAATTTCTCCGTCTCCGTTCAGCAGCTTCGTGGCCTGCAGCACCCGGTACGCATCCTCATGCTCCTTTACGACCACCGTGTACATGGGATTCTTTTTCAGGTATCCGTTACAGCGTATGGAAACATCCGTAACTATATTAAATGTTTTTTTCAATAATGTAAAGTACTTTCTTGCAACTGCCAGATTTTCCGTATGGATTTTCATACAGTACCGGTCCTGAGCGGATATCTGAATCCGGCCGCAAAGGCTTATAATCGCCGCAATTTCCGCAATCTGGCAGTGTCTGGCGGGACTGATCCGCCTGGAAAGCTCCTCTTTCACTCTGGAAGAAAATGACATCGCTCACCTCAGCCTATCCGTTTGTTGTCCTTTTCAATATCTCTGTGCTCCAGCTTCAGCCCCAGCTCGCTCTTCTGCGCCAGCCGGCCGTACAGAGCTCTCGCCACCGTCACGGAACGGTGCTTCCCTCCCGTGCAGCCCACTGCCACCACCAGCTGATTTTTCCCCTCTTTAATATAGTTAGGAATGAGAAATTCCATCATATCGTAGAGTTTTTCCAGAAAAGCGGAGCAGGTTCCTCCCTCCATAACGTATTCCCGAACCGCTTCTTCCTCCCCCGTCCTGTACTTCAGCTCATCCACATAGTAGGGGTTGGGCAGAAAGCGAACGTCGAAAACCAGATCCGCATCCGCCGGTATGCCGTATTTGAACCCGAAGGACAGTATGGTCACAAAAAGATTTTCATACTTTTTCCCGCCGGAAAAGATTCTGGCCAGCTCCTCCCTCAGCTCCCTTGTGAGCAGAGTACTGGTATCCAGAATGTAATCTGCCTGTCTTTTGAGGAAGGCCACCTTATCCCTCTCTCTGGCAATCCCTTTGTCCAATCGTCCGTTTCCTGCCAGGGGATGGCTTCTTCTGGTTTCTTTATACCTTTTTATGAGCACATCGTCTGCCGCATCCAGAAAAAGGATCTGGCAGGGAATCTGCCTCTGCTTCCAGCGGTCCAGAATTTCCTGCAGCTGAGGCAGCTCGTCCCCGCTGCGGATATCCACTCCCATGGCCACATACTCCGGCTCGCCCTTGTTTTCCCTTAAAAGCTCGGCAAATTTTTCCATCAGAGGCACCGGCATATTGTCCACGCAGTAATAGCCCAGGTCCTCAAACATCTTCAGGGCTACGGTTTTGCCCGCCCCCGACATTCCCGTTACGATTACCAGCCTCATGAGTCCGTTCCTTCCTCCGGTTCCTGAAATTCGCCCAGCAGGCGCACCTCCAGCTCCATGGAGACTCCGAACTGTTCCTTCACCTTCTCCTGCACGTCCCGGCACAGGCGCAGAATCTGCCCCGGAGCAGCCTGGCCCCGGTTGATCACAAAGCCGCAGTGCTTTTCCGACACCTGGGCATCTCCCACCCGGTAGCCGCGCATTCCCGCATCCTCAATAAGCTTTCCGGCGAAATATCCCTCCGGCCTTTTAAAGGTGCTCCCCGCGCTGGGATATTCCAGCGGCTGCTTTTCCCTTCTCCTGGCCGCCAGCTCATCCATCTTTTCCCGGATCTGCTCCCGGCTGCCCGGCGTCAGCTCCAGCTCCGCCTCCAGCACGATCCAGCCCTGCCCCGGGATGGCGCTTTTCCGGTATCCCAGCTCCAGTTCCTCTGCAGATACCTCCTTCACGTTTCCTTCCCTGTCCATAACCCTGGCTCCCCGGACGATGTCCTTCATCTCAAAGCCGTAAGCTCCCGCGTTCATCACAAGAGCTCCGCCCAGACTGCCGGGAATGCCTCCTGCGGCTTCCATTCCCGCAAGGGATCTGCGGCAGGCTTCCGCCGCCAAACGGGACAGCAGGATTCCCGCTCCCGCCCGGACTCTGTTCCCCTCAAACCGGCAGAAATCCCAGGCCTCTCCCATGCGGATGACCGCGCCGTGGTAGCCCAAATCGCCTACCAGCAGGTTGCTGCCGTTTCCCATAACATAGAACGGAATCTGATGGCGGGCACAGATATTCACCGCTTCCGCCAGCTCCTTCTCCCCTGAAGGAGTGACAAAATAATCCGCCTTTCCTCCGGCACGAAAGGTAACGTGACTCCCCATGGGCTCCATGGTTTTCACCTGTTCTTCACCCACAGCACGGATCAGTTCCTCTAAAAATCGCTCCATAATTCTCCTTCCGGCGCTCCCGTCAGTCCGTGCGGGCAAAGCTTGCCTGCACTCTGCGGTAAAGCTCCTGGGCCGCATTATAACCCATTTTTTTCTGGCGGTAGTTTACGGAAGCGGACTCTACGATAATCGCCAGATTCCGGCCCGGCCGGATGGGAATGGAATGACATACAACCTGGTTCCCCAGAAATTCCGTATACTGATCCTCCAGTCCCAGGCGGTCATATTCCTTATCCTTATCCCAGTCCTCCAGCTTGATCACCATATCGATCTGCTGGGTGTCCTTCACGCTTTCCACGCCGAACAGGGCTTTTACGTCAATGATGCCGATTCCCCTCAGCTCTATAAAGTGCTTGGTAATATCCGGGGCCGATCCGATCAGCGTATCATCGCTGACCTTCCGGATCTCCACCACATCGTCCGTCACCAGGCGGTGTCCGCGCTTGATCAGCTCCAGAGCCGCCTCGCTTTTTCCGATTCCGCTCTCCCCCATGATCAGAACGCCCTCGCCGAATACGTCCACCAGTACGCCGTGAATGCTGATCATGGGAGCCAGCTTCACCTTCAGCCACCGGATCACCTCCGCCATCAGATCGGAAGTCGCCTTGTCCGACACCAGGCAGGGAATGCCGTAGTAATTGCAGATGGTGATCATTTCCTCATCCGGCATCATGCCCCGGCTGTAAAGAATGCAGGGAATTTTGCTGGAAACCAGCTGCTCATACCGCTTCACCTTGATCTCATGCTCCATGGTGGAAATGTAGGCCTGCTCCACATATCCGATGATCTGCACCCGTTCATTGTCGAAATGGTCAAAAAAGCCTGCCAGCTGAAGCGCCGGACGGTTCACCTCCGGATGGGTCAGAACCGAATTGTCCGGATCAATCCCCGGGGTGATGTTTTTCAGCTGGAATTTCTCTATCAATTCCGTAATCGTAACTCCTTGCATATGGCCTCCTCCTTTATCCGCCCTTATCTGTGTCCTATCCTATCATAAATTCCTTCGGTTGTCATTACGGAAACCGTCAGTGGAAAAAATTCCAGACGCTTTCCGCAGCTCTTCGGTTCATGCCCGGAACCTGACTCAGCGTTTCCACGTCCGCTTCCTTCACCGCCTCCACCGATTTGAAATGCCGCATAAGCGCTTTGCGCCTGGTATCGCCGATTCCCTCAATATCGTCCAGCACGGAGCGCACCTGCCCCTTGCTTCTCAGGCTCCTGTGGTATTCAATGGCAAACCGGTGAGCCTCGTCCTGAATCCGTGTGATCAGCTGAAACCCCTCCGAATGACGGTCAATGGGGATCTCCTCGTTCTGGTAATACAGCCCTCTGGTGCGGTGGCTGTCGTCCTTTACCATGCCGCAGACCGGAATCTGCAGTCCCAGTTCCTCCAGAACCTCCAAAGCCACATTGACCTGTCCTTTTCCTCCGTCCATCATGATCAGATCGGGAAAACGGGTAAAGCTGCCGTATTCCTCCCCCACTCCCTGCTCGGCGAACCGTTCATGTTCTTCCAGCCCGTGGGTGAAGCGCCGGGTGAGCACCTCTCTCATGGAGGCATAGTCATTGGCTCCCTTCACCCATTTGATCTTGAATTTCCGGTAATCGTTTCTTTTCGGGCGTCCGTCCTCGTAAACCACCATGGAACCCACCGAGTCAAAGCCGCTGATATTGGAAATATCGTAGGCCTCTATCCGCCTCACCCAGTTTAAGCCCAGCCAGTCTCCGATCTGATTCATCGCCCCTATGGTCCGAAGCTCTTCTCTCTTGATTTTTTCCCTGTCCTGCTCCAGTACCATGGCTGCATTCTTCTGAGCCAGCTCCACCAGCCGTTCTTTTTCTCCTTTTTTGGGAACCGCTATCCGGACCCGATGTTCCTTTTTGGCCGTCAGCCACTGAGCGATGGTCTCCTCATCCTCCAGCTCCTCCTGCACCCAGAGCTCCCGGGGCACGAAGGGCGCTCCGGAATAGAACTGCTTCACAAAACAGGTAAGAACCTGAGATACCGTCTCCTCCACTGCCGTGCGCAGGTGAAAATGTTCTCTTCCGATGAGCTTTCCTTCCCGGATGAAGAAAACCTGGACCACCGCATCCTCCCCGTCTCTGGCCATGGCGATCACATCTCTGTCATCCATGGAGCTGCTGGTGATCTTCTGTTTCTGAGCCACCTTTTTCACGCTGTTCAGAAGATCCCGGTACTCAATGGCCTTCTCATAGTCCAGAGCCTGGGATGCCTCCGTCATGCTCCTCTCCAGGCTCTTCAGAATCCGATCATACTTCCCGTTCAGAAACTCCACCGCCTGATCCACATTTTCCCTGTAGGCCTCCTGACTGATATAACCCTGGCACGGAGCGTCGCACTGCTTGATATGATAGTTCAGGCACGGCCTTTCCTTTCCCGTATCCTTCGGCAGGGATCGGCTGCAGGTGCGGATCCGGTACAGCTTGTGAATCAAATCAATGGTATCCTTTACCGCCCCCGCGCTGGTATAGGGTCCGAAATACCGGCTTTTATCCTTTTTCATCTGCCTGGCAAAAAGAATTCTGGGAAAGGGCTCCCCCACCGTCACCTTTATATAAGGATAAGCCTTGTCATCCTTAAGCATGGTATTGTATCTGGGCCGGTGCTCCTTGATCAGGTTGCACTCCAGCACCAGGGCCTCCAGCTCGGAATCGGTGATGATGTACTCAAACCGGGCGATCCGTGACACCATCTGCTCGATCTTTGCCGTTTTGTTCCTGCTGCTCTGAAAGTACTGGCGCACCCGGTTTTTCAGGCTGACCGCCTTTCCCACGTATATAATCTCATCCTTGGCGTCATGCATCAGATAGACTCCCGGCTGAGCCGGAAGCTTTTTCAGCTCTTCCTCAATATTGAACATGACTACCTCCTCAGCCGGCTTCCGTCATATTTCATCTGGGTTTCCAGCCAGTATTTCAGGCCGGAGAGCAGCTCTTCCCTGTCTCCCCCTCCGCAGGGGATCTCCATTCCCCCGCAGAGAATCTCCAGCGTTTCTTTTGCAAGTCCCTCCCCTTCCCGGTCCAGCAGCTTCCATTTTCCTTGGAGGCTTTCCTCGTCAAAGAAACGGACAATAAAGTTTTCCCGGCCGGGCTCTTCCTTTTCCTCTTCCTCCTGTCTGTCCGTCCGTTCCTCCGAAAGCCTCTGCCGTCCCGACTCCTGTTCCGAAAACGGCCTGTCCACACGCTGAAACCGGAATTCCTGACGGATATCCGGATATTTCTCCCGGTCCACCGGGCTGAGAAACATGGAGAGCGGTCTGGCAAAAATCCGGAAATCTCCGTAAAGAGCCTGGTAAATCACCAGCTCTTCTCCCGTCTCCGTATGCTCCGCCACCGCAACGATCTGATACAGCTTATTCTTAAAATGCCGGTAAAATTCTCCCGGCTCCGGTTTTCTCACAGCTTCCTTCAACCTGTCTTCCTCCTGTCAATCCATCTGCATCTGCGGAATCACCGTAGGGCAGCCTTCCTCCCCTTCCCGGGGAGTACCGGCCGGAGAAACGTGATCCGGCAGCTCCGGCATGCTTTCCAGCTCCGGCGCCGGGCCGTCATCCTCCGGCTCTTCTTCGCCTGTTTCCCCAGAGCCTTCTTCACCTTCCGTCCCCCGGACAGCGGCCCGGGACGCTGCCTCCTCTCTGGCTCTGGCAATGGAAGCCGTTTCCTCCGCCGCCTCTTCCCGGCTCTTTAAGCCCTCCCAAGTATAGCTGCAGGCAGCAGACCACAGCAGCCATTCGTCATAGCCTGCGTCATAAGTTGCCTGAATCTGGGCGCGGATCTCCTCCGGTCCGTACTCAATATAGTTTTTCAGATAAGAGGCCGTAAAATCCTGAAGCCAGGGGCGGACCTGCGCCAGCCTTTTTCCCTCCTGCTCATAGGAAGCCAGCTCCCGCACCGATCCCTGAAGAGCTGCCAAAACAGTGGCGTAAGGCTCCATGTCGGGATGTTCTATGCCGAAATTTCCGTCCCCGTAGTGGGAAGGATAGATCATGGGACAGATATAGTCCAGATGACCGGCCATTTCCCCGTAGATCTGTCCGACAGACTGGGCGTCAATGTCGCTGCCGATAATGGCTCCGAACACATCCGCCGCCACAAAAATCCCCTGGGGAGACAGGCAGTCATACGCATATTCCGTAAACTCCGTGATCACATCCGTTTTTGAACGGCCCATGGTATCCGCCTCGTCAAACACCACGTCCCCCACTCCTTTTTCCGTACAGAAGCGGATGTAGTCAAACTGCACCTCATCAAAGCCCATCTCCGCCGCCTCTGTGCCGATCTCCACCAGATAATCCCACACCTCCTTCTTGTAGGGATTGATCCAAGCCAGACCGGACCTGTCCCGGAACACGGAGCCGTCCGGCAGCTTCAGGCACCATTCCGGCTTTTTTTCCGCCAGCCACGGATCCCGGAACGCGACCACTCTGGCGATCACATACAGGCCGTGGTCCTCCTTCAGCTCCCGGATCAGCTCCTTCATATCGGAAACATAAGGCTTGACTGCCTCCGTTTCCGTCACCAGGGGAGAGTCCATGGGACAGGTTATCCGCCCGCTGTCATCCTTCAGGTCGATGACTACCGCATTCAGCTCCGAGCCGTCCATGTGGGAAAGAATCCCGTCTATCATCTCCCTGTTTCCGGCAGCCGGAGCGCTCAGATAAATGCCCTTGACCTTTACCGGCTCGGGAGACGGAACCTCCTCCGCTTCCGCCTCCTGCTCTTCACGGTCTTCCGTCTGGCAAACCGATCCTTCCGCAGCCGCGGCAGATACCATCTCCTCCGTCTCCTCCGGCGGAGAAGCGATCTCCTCCGGCGCCTCATACCGTCTGCAGCCGGCCAGAGCCAGCAGGCAGATTCCCAACAACAGCCACTTTCTCATATTTTACACCTTTCCGTATGTTTTCGTCCCTCTTATCCTTTCTGAGCAGGCCTCCGTCCGAAGCGAAGCTCCTGTCTACCTTGCCAGAATCTCGTATCCGTCCTCCGTAACCAGAACGGTGTACTCCCACTGCGCTGACAGGCTTCCGTCCTCTGTCCATACGGTCCAGCCGTCGTCCTCGTCTATGAACCAGTCGCTTTCCCCGCTGTTGATCATAGGCTCGATGGTAAAGATCATCCCCGGCTCCAATTTAGGCCCTTTGCCCCTTCTTTTAATATGGAACACCAAGGGAGCCTCATGAAAATCCAGTCCCACGCCGTGACCGCAGATATCCGGAACCACAGAAAAGCCGTTCTTTTCCGCATGCTCCTGAATGATGGCTCCGATCTCGTTGAGAAAGCCTCCCGGGCGAACGGCTTTTAAGCTTAGCTCCAGACACTCCTTTGTCACCTCCACCAGCCTTTCCGCCTCAGGGCTCACATTTCCGATGCAGTACATCCTGGAAGCATCGGCGTAATATCCGTCCACAATGGTAGTCACATCCACATTGATAATGTCTCCGTCCATAAGGATCACATCCTCCGACGGAATCCCATGGCAGACAATGTCGTTCAGAGAGGTGCAGACGCTTTTGGGAAAGCCCTCAAAGTTTAAGGGCGCCGGGATCCCTCCCAGCTCCAGCGTCTTTTCATGGACCGTGCGGTTGATGTCTTCCGTGGAAATCCCCGCCCGGATCATTCCGTCCACCGCGTCCAGCACCTTTGTATTGATTTCTCCTGCCAGGCGGATCTTTTCCACCTGGGCCGGCGTTTTGATAATCGGCTTCATGTTGCTTCTCTCCCCTTCTCTTTTTTCTCCTGCTTCCTCTTCATGGCCCGAATCCGTTTTTTCGTCTCTCCGTCCACCCGAGAGGACTCGGTAATCTTCT
>CALWEP010000047.1 GCA_944377325.1 uncultured Lachnospiraceae bacterium | reverse complement strand
ATCACGATCACCCGGTCCGCGTCCACAACTTCTTCCATATAGTGAGTGATCAGCAGCACCGTGATCTTCTCCTGCCGGTTCAGCTCATGAACCGTGCGGATCACCTCCCGCCGGCCGTTGGGATCCAGCATGGCCGTAGGCTCGTCCAGAATGATGCACTGAGGCTTCATGGCCATTACTCCCGCAATGGCCACCCTCTGCTTCTGTCCGCCTGAGAGCTTATTGGGAGACTTCAGACGAAAAGCGGTCATTCCCACCGCCTCCAGGCTCTCGTCCACCCGCTTCCAGATTTCATCCGTGGGTACTCCCAGGTTCTCAGGACCGAATCCCACGTCCTCCTCCACAATATTCCCGATAATCTGGTTGTCCGGATTCTGAAACACCATTCCCGCCGTCTTGCGGATATCCCAGATATGGCCCTCGTCTCTGGTATCCATACCGGAGATCAGTACCGTTCCTTCTGTGGGAGCCAGCAGGCCGTTCACCTGCTTTGCAAAAGTAGACTTGCCGGAGCCGTTATGTCCCAGTATGGCCACAAAACTTCCCTCCTGAATGTCCAGAGACAAGCCGTCAATGGCCCGGTCCACTCCTTCTATATGCTCATCCTCATCCCGCTTAATATAATCAAATATCAGATTAACCGCTTTAATGATTCCCATAGTAAGCCTTTCTTCCTAATAAATTGACTGATCCATACATCGGTTTTTAGTTTAGTTGAAATCCCTCCGGCCGTCAAGTGCCAATGGCTGAAATAAACGGAATAAAGCCGCAGGAGCCTGTTTTTCTCCTGCGGCCTTATCCTTATCCCTTTTTCCCGAATTATTTAAAAACAGAATCTGTCACTTTACCCATTTTCCGTTTCCATCCAGCACAAATACGTCGATAGTGGTGTTATAAGCCTTCTCGCCGCTGCCCGGATAGAAATAGTAGTAATCCTCGCCGATCTTTGCCCAGCCTTCCACCATGGCTCCCGAAGCGTCCAGGTAATACTGCTTTCCGTTTAAAGTCAGCCACCCGGTCACCATGGCTCCTCCGGGCAGATTGGTAAATATGCCTGTGTTCAGGAAATACCACTTGTTGTTGATATAATTCCAGCCTGTCGCCAAGGAACCCTGCGGGCCGCCTGTATAAGGCTTCAGGTAATACCACAGATTATCCTTCAGCTGCCAGCCGGTGAGCATATAGCCGTTGGCGTCAAACAGGTACCAGGTATCCTGAAGATTCAGCCAGCCGTTCTTATGGTAAGCTCCGTCCGGATACCGGAAGAACCAGCTGTTTCCTGTCTGACCCCAGCCTACCTGAGCCGTATTTCCCGGCGCTCCGCCGGCCGGTCCCCCTGATCCGGAGCCGCTTCCGCTGCTGTCCTGGCCTTTGCCGTCAGATACATGATCCTCGCTGATGTACATCTCTTCCGATTCTACCCATTCGCTGCTCTTTCCGTATTTTTTCTGCTCCTCCGTATAGGGAACGGTGCGGACTTTGAAATAGTAGCTGCCTTCTCTGGTCATGTAAGGATAGAAGTTGTAGGAAGTGCCTTTGTAAGCGTCCAGCCGCTTTACCTGGGTGCTTCCTCTGTAAAGCACCACATCAAAAGCTCCGCTGCTGTTTCCTTCGCTCTTTTCCCATCTGGCCTTTCCCAGACCGGAATCAGACCAGTACGCGTCCTCCGGCTCACCGTAAGTGCCTTTGATGGGCTTGATCCGGATCGTCACGGCCAGATCGTCTCCGTCCTTGCTGGCCGACACGTAGCTTCCGCCGCTTACCGACACGTTGCTGGAGCCATAGGTTCCCCGGAAATAATAGTCCGTTGTGTCATCGCTCCCCGGGCTGATCCATATTTTCATCTTCGGCTCTTCTCCGATGGTCATATCCTTTGACTCGGAGGTCAGCCACTCCGCGTCGGTTATGTCGTATTTATCCGTTGTTTCGTAAATATAGACGCCGCCTCCGCCGCCTCCGGCTTCCGTACCGATGGTGATCTCCGGCAGGCGGTCTCCCGCCTCCAGATCGCCTGACTCCACTTTAATGCTTACGCTTTTAATTACGCTGCTGTCCCCATATGTCGCAACCGGCACAGACACGGCAAAGGTCGCCGCTGCCAGCAGAATGCTGAATCCCTGTTTTATCCCCTTCATATTTCCGCCTCCCTGCATTGTCACTTTATTCATTTTCTCCATTTTCCTTGTTTTCATTATACGGCAGGACAACAGCCTCCGTCAACTTACATTATTCTGACGATTTGCTGACAAAAAGAAAAAAAAGGCAGAAGAATCTTCCCTCTTTGGAAAAATTCTCCTGCCTTTGATCAATTCATCGGATCGGATTAAACTAACTCGATCATAACCTCCATCGCTCCGTCGCCCTTTCTCTGGCCGATCTTCACGATTCTGGTGTATCCGCCGTTGCGGGATACGTACTTGGGAGCAACCTCATCAAACAGCTTTGCAACAAGGTCCACCTTCTTGGTGTTTTTCTTACGTCCTGCCAGGGTCTTCGGAACCTCAGTCACATCGTAAAGAACCTTCAGCATCTGTCTTCTGGCATGAAGTCTGGAAGGATTGTCCTTCTTGATCTCCTTGTCAACCTCATCGTAAACGGTTACCTTCTTGCCGTCCACAACCTCTTTTACTCTCTTGCCGTTGGCATCCTTGCGGGCTACCTTTGCCTTAACAGTAACGGTCTCGAAGTTGTCCTTCTCCTTTACTGCCAGAGCGATCAGGCCCTCAGCTACCTTGCGGATTTCCTTAGCTCTCGCCTCGGTGGTAACGATCTTTCCGTTGTATAACAGAGCGGTTACCTGGTTTCTGATTAATGCTTTTCTCTGACTGGACGTCTTGCCCAGCTTTCTATATCCTGCCATGATTCTATTTCCTCCATTTGTGGAGCATGCCGTCATGCTTCTTCGGTCTTACTGGCGGTATGCTTTTGCCCATAAATCAGTTTCCTGCCGGACGCTTACTGCTCCTCACTGGGATTCAGCTGCAGGCCCAGCTCT
>CALWEP010000046.1 GCA_944377325.1 uncultured Lachnospiraceae bacterium | reverse complement strand
CTCACGGACCGGGACTTTAAAAACGGAGAGTACGCTCTTTCTTTTCGTATGGATACGGACAAGATGCACCGGGGAAGGAACCTGGGATGCATTGCCGTAAAAGGGATCGGGAAAGAATTCCGCGTATATATTGCGGCGGACGGCCATGAGCAGGAAGAGCTGCAGGGAATGGATCGGATAGCCCGAAGAAAGGAATTTCAGAAATACCTTGCCCTTCGCCTGGACTATGAGTCCGGAAAAGGAGACCGCGGGCACTTGGCGGCAGAAATGGGAAATGAGCTGGCCAGACTGAGAGACGGGGTGGGCAGCGAGCCGTTTACGGAGCTTTTGGCAGCGGAAGCGGCCGCGATGGCGGGAAAGACCGGAAGGGCGGCCGAGATTCTTAAGGAGTGCGGGCAGACGGTAAAGGACAGAAAGGACCGGGAACCGGAGCTGTACTGCTTCTATCAGTATGCCGTTATGAGAACGGAGAACCGTCCGGGTCAGGAGGCGGCTTTGATCCGTCTGCTTCACAGCCTGACAGACGGCGGAGCGAAGCACTTTTTCCTGTTCTATCTGCTGCTGAAGCTGGATACGGGACTGTATGACAATCCGGGCATGCTGCTGGAGAGGATGAGAGAGTATTTCCGGGAAGGCTGCGCCAGCCCGTTTCTCTATATCGAGGCCTGCAGGCTGCTGAACAGGGAACCGTCCCTGCTGAGAGAACTGGACCCCTTTGCGGTTCATGCCATGCGGCTGGGAGTGAAAAGGGGACTGATCGGGGAGGAACTGGCAGACAAGACGGCTTCTCTGGCTATGGACGCCAGACGGTATCATCGGCTTTCCTTCCTCCTGCTTACGGAGCTTTATGAAAAGTACGGGAAAAAGGAGATTCTCACTGCCGTATGCCGTATGCTGATTAAGGGGGAGAAGCAGTCGGAGAAAGACTTTGTCTGGTACGAAAAGGGCCTGAAGGAGGGAATCAGCCTTACCAGGCTCTACGAGTATTATTTGGCGTCCCTTCCCGACGGCTATGACCGTCTGATGCCCAAGGAGGTACTGCTTTATTTTTCCTATGCAAAAGAGATGGATGACCGGTCAAAAAGCCGGCTCTACCGGAATATCCTGCTGTACCTTCCCCAGGACGACCCTGTTTACAGGGAGTATGAAAGAGACATGGAGCAGTTTGCCATGGAGCAGATGTTCCGGTCACGGATCAACAGCCGTCTGGCCGTTCTCTATGAGCACATGATTTATGAGGATATGATCGATATTCCGGTGGCGAGGATTCTTCCCGCCCTGCTCAGGTCCTACCGGGTGGAGTGCCCAGTCCCCGGAATGAAATATGTGATTGTCTGCCATGAAGAGCTGTCCGTGGAAGAAGCTTACGCTCTCCGGGACGGCGCCGCTTACGTTCCGCTGTTTTCAGACCGCAGCGTACTGGCGTTCCAGGACGGCGGAGGCAGCAGGTATATGAATGTCAGCTATAAAAAAGAACGGGTAATGAACCGGCCGGATCTGGAGGCAAGGTGCTTTGAGGTTTATCCGGAGCATCCCATGCTGCTTTTGGCCAATGTGAGAGAAATTCTCAGCGGCAGCATCGGAAGCGAGGAAGAGGTGGGCGTGCTGGAGAAGGCGCTGGAGCAGGAGGGGCTGAATCCCCTTTACAAAAAGCTTCTTTTGGACCGGATTATTTCCTACTATGACCGGTGCCGGCCGGAAGAGGGGGAGACGGAGAAGGGGCTGGGATACCTTCTGCGGGCGGACAAGAGCCAGCTGACGGACAAAGAACGTCTCCGAGTGATCTCGGTATTCGTTAAAAGAGGATATTATCAGGAAGCGTGGGACATTGCGAGAATCTACGGGTGGAGCGGCCTGGACGGAGAACTGCTGGCCGTATTCTGCGAAAAGATGATCCTGCAGAACCTTTTCGATGCGGATGAAAAGCTTCTTCGGATGGCGGCGGACGTGTTTGAGGACGGGAAGGCGGACAGCGTGCTGCTGGACTATCTGTGTGAGCACTATAACGGCACAACGGACAGGATGTACCGGATTCTGGAGGCAGGAGTGGCGGAGCATGTGGAGACCTATGATCTGGAGGAACGGCTTCTGGCGCAGATGCTGTTTACTTCCCGCACCGAAAAAATAGACCGGGTATTTGAACTGTATGCGGAGAGGAAGAAGATGTCGGAGAGCCTGGTGAAGGCATTCTTTACCTTGAGAAGTCTGGAATTTTTCGCCGGACGCGCTTCCATGTCCCGCAGAGTCTGCGATTATCTGGAAGAAGTTGTGCAGGGAAGTCTTGAAAAAGACAAGGTACCTGTGATATACTTATTAGCTCTGACAAAGCATTACGTTCTCAGCTCCGAGCTTAAGCCGGAGCAGCGTGCACTGTGCCGCAGTCTGACGGACATTCTGCTGGACGAGGGTCTGATTTTCCCCTATATGCAGAAGCTGGCGGACCGGATTCCGCTGCCGGAGGATGTGACGTCCGGAGTGATGGTTCAGTACAGCGGACGGAGGGATTCCCGCCCTCTCATCCGTTTTCGGGTGCTGCCGGAGGAGACGGAGTACAAGAGCGATGAAATGAAGAGAGTATACCAGGGGATTTTTGTAAAACAGGCAGTGCTGTTTGAAGGAGAAGTCCTGGAATACGAAATATATGACGACGGAAAGCGCGGCAGGGAGCTGCGCCAGAAGGGCAGAGTCGATGCGGCGGGAAAGGGACGCGGCGGCAGCCGTTTTTCCAGCTTGAACCGTATGGGCAGCTGCCTGAAAAATAACGATATGGACGGTCTCAGGAAGGAAATGAGAGACTATTTGATAAAGACCGGAACTGTGGAGGAATTGTTTGATCTGACATAGCCGGCCGAAGGAGATGGAAGGAATGGAAGAGCTGGCAATAGGTGTGGACTTGTGCGATACGTACACAAAGATCAGCTGTTTTGAAAAAGAGAAGTCCTGGACGATTCCTACGGTGATCTGCAAAAAAAAGCAGACGGATGAGTGGTACGTGGGAAAGGAGGCCTATGGCCTGGTTCTGACAGGGTCGGGAATCATAGTGGATAAGCTGCTGAGCCTGGTGATGAAGGACGGCACGGCGACGATCGAGGGAGTAAAATACGGAGCTGCGGAGCTTATGGAGAAGTTTCTGAGGCGGGTGCTGGAACTCCCGAGAAAGGAATTCGGTCCTGCCGGAATTGCCCAGCTGGCCATAGCTCTTCCGAAGGCGGAAAAGAGACTGATGGACGTCCTGCACGGATGCGGGGAAAGCATGAAGCTTTCCAGGCAGCAGATTCATGTGATCAGCCACACGGAAAGCTTTGTGTATTATGTGATGAGTCAGAAAAAAGAGGTCTGGGCCACTCAGGTGGGCCTGTTCGACCTGTCGGACGAGCGGCTGGCCTACCATGAACTGAAGGTGCAGCGGGGCATGAAGCGGATGGTGGTGCAGGCGGAAGCTCAGGAACTGGAGGAGTCATTTAATCTGGATATTCTGGAGAATGCTGCGGGAGCCAGGATGGCAGACAGGATTCTGTGTTCCTGCGGCGAGAGGCTCCTTCAGAAAAAGCTGTATTCTGCGGTGTTTCTGACGGGAAAGGGCTTTGACAGGCTGGACTGGGCGGAAAACTTCCGGAAGCTGCTCTGCTCCAGACGCCGCGTTTACGGGGAGGCGGATCTGTTTGCCCGGGGCGCTGCCTATCATGCTGCCGATTATCTGAGAGAAAAGACGGCCTATCCCTTTGCCTGCATCTGCGAGGGAAGGGTCAGGGCTACGGTTTCCGTCGCGGTGAAGCAGAGGGAGCGGGAGGTTCAGATGGTGATGACTTCCGCAGGAGACAGCTGGTACGAGGCGAAGAGCAGCGTGGAGCTGATTGCCGACGGACAGGATTACGTGGATTTTTCCATCACTCCCCTGGATGTGAAGAAAAAGAGGACGGTCCGCATTCCTCTGGAGGGATTTCCTCAGCGTCCGGACCGGACCACCAGGCTGGCGGTTTCCGTGGGCTTCCTGGACGAAAATACCATGGCGGTGGCCATAAGGGACAAAGGCTTCGGGGAATTATTTCCCGCCACGGACGCCGTTGTGCGCCAAGAGGTTATGATATGAGTTTGCTGTTGTGCCGGCAGGAGCCGGTAAAATGTCCTTACTATGTGGAGGCTCTGGATATCCACCTGTATTCTTCCCAGGAGCTGTGCTATGTGATCTACAATCATCCGTTCCTGGTGATGGAAGGGTTTGTGGATGAAGGGCTGCTGGATTTTATCAGAGAGGAACTGAATATGGGAGCTCTGGCATCCCGGCTGGAAAAGCTGAGAGCTTCCGGGGAGGATCCGGATGAAATGCTCATTGCCGTTCTGTCGGAATGCTTTTACTATACGCCGGGAGAGATCGGCCAGTACCGGCTCCGGCTGGCGGCCCTTCGGAAAAAGCCGGAGGCGGAGTATGAAAAAGAGCGGGCGGACTACCTGTTCGGGATCCGTCAGTACGGAAAGGCGATTGAAATCTACGAAAGTCTCGCCGGCCGTCAGGAGGGACCTTCAGACGCTGCCTTCACCGGCCGGGTATGGAAAGGACTGGGGGCGGCTTACGCAAGGCTGTTTCAGACGGTCAAGGCATTCCAGGCCTATGAAAAGGCATATGTCTGCCTGGGAGAGGAGTCTGCGGTGAAAAGGATGTATTTCCTTGCCAGACTGGACCCGGCTCTCCTTCAGAAGGACGGCCCCCTGTCTGCGGTGACGGAGGAGAAGAAGCAGGCCTGGGATCGGGAAGCGGAGGAGGCGGAGGAGAGGGCCTCTCAGTCCAAGGAAATCCTGAAGCTGGAGCAGCTGTTCGGCCGGGATCCCGCTGAGAGCAGACAGGAAGCGGCCGCACTGGTAAGCCGGTGGAAGCAGGAATACCGAGGCATGGCATGAGGATAATTTGAGGACGGATCAAGACTCCGTCCTTTTTTTGAAAAGAAAGTATTGCAAATTTTAAATAAATGTGTATAATAGAGAACAATTAATCACAAAACACACAGAATCAGTGAAAAGCGTAGAAGAGGAAGAGTAGTCAGATAATTCGGTTTCAGAGAGCCGCCGGGAGCTGTGAGACGGTACCGTGATCTGATGAAGGTCGCCTTGGAGCAGCCCGTTGAAATCTTCGGAGAGTAGGTGGGGACGGCTGACACCCGTTACCGTGTTTCCCCATTGAACCGCCGTGTGGAAAGGGCGGGAGGTGAGGAGTAAGAGGTCCGCGACGGCGCGGGCAAGAAGAGTGGTACCGCAGAGGAAGAATAAGCCTTTGTCTCTTAGCATAGTAAGAGACGGAGGCTTTTTTTATAACAGAGTCCGCTTCTCTGCGGTGAAGCGAAAAAGACCCTCTCAGCCGCAGGGAAAAGGAACCGGGAGCGGACGTTTTGTGGGAATGGAAAAAAGGTATGAGGAGGAAAAGATGATGAGAAGCGATAATGTGAAAA
>CALWEP010000045.1 GCA_944377325.1 uncultured Lachnospiraceae bacterium | reverse complement strand
TTATGCAGGAAAAAGTAACAAAAAGAAACCCCTAACCCCTCATGATTGAGGGGCAGGGGAGTTGAATAGGCGCAGCCTATTTTTTATGGGTGTGCCCGGCGGAAGCAGACGTACTGCATGGCGTAGTTTCCCCACCAGGCTGTGGCTTCACGGTCTTTAATAAAGTAAAAGGTGGAGAACAGCATTTCCGTTTCGTTGAGGCGGACGGCAATGGACAACAGCCTGCTGTCCAGGGGGAAGATCAGTTCGTCCGGGTTCGACCAGGCCTCCTTCATGGTCCGCAGATATTCCCTGTCCGCTTCCGTGAGCACGGAGTCCGCCATCCGCCTGGCTTCCTCGTCCAGGCCGAAATAATAAAAATCCGTAAAAGACCGCTTTGGACCGCATTCCTCCATTTCACGGGAGAAAAAGTCCAGAGCGGCTTTTCCGTCCATAACGGAAAATTCTCCGCCGTATTCCTGAAGGCCGGCTGCGGCAGAGGAGATCCACAATCCGCCCAGGCTTCGGAATTCGTCAATGGTCATAAGCATTTCCTCCTGTATGACAGTGTATCTGCCGATATTATACTATAGCGGCGGCAGAGACGCCAGAGGGGAATCCTTCTTGTCCGGCGGTGCGGGCTGTGCTATACTGCATATCAGAACGGTCCCGCCGAGGGACAGAGGTTTGGAGGAAATCATGAGCAGAAAAATTGTCGTTGTAAACGCAGAAAAGATGGATTACGATCACAGACTGGATTTTTCCGTAATGGAAGGGGAGACGGAGATCTATCAGGACAGTACGGAAGAGGAAATGGAAGCCCGCGCCCGGGGAGCGGAGGTGCTGGTGACAAAGGAGCTTCCTGTGACCGGCAGTCTGATCCGCCGCCTTCCGGACAGCGTAAAGCTGATCTGCGAGGCGGGAACGGGATATAATAATATCGATCTGGAGGCCTGCAGGGAGAGGGGAATCATGGTGTGCAACGTGCCTTCCTATTCCTCCCAGCGGGTGGCTCACACGGTGATTATGATGATACTTAACCTGAGCAGCTCCATGGTGAAGCAGCAGAGAATGCTGTTTGAGGGCTGCCATGACAACTTTACAAAGCGTCTGTCAGTGGAGCATCGGGAGGTAAACGGAAAAGTTCTGGGAATCGTAGGAGCGGGACATATCGGCATGGAAGTGATTCGGGTGGCCCGGGCCATGGATATGGAAATTCTTGCCTATTCCAGAACGAAGCGGGGAGAGATCGACGGCATCCGCTATGTGGATCTGGAGGAGCTGCTGAGGGAAAGCGATTACGTATCCCTTCATTCTCCGCTTACCGATGAGACCCGGCACATGATCGGCAGAAAGGAACTGGAGCTGATGAAGCCCTCCGCCTTTCTGATCAATACGTCCAGAGGAGCCCTGATCGATGAGAAGGCTCTGATCGAGGCCCTTCAGAATGGGGTTATTGCGGGAGCGGGGCTGGATGTGCAGGAGGAGGAGCCGCCCAGAGAGGATAACCCTCTGTACACCATGGACAATGTGGTGCTCACTCCCCATATGGGCTGGAGAGGCCTGGAAACCAGGCAGAGGCTGGTGAACCTGACTGCGGAAAATATTAAGGCCTATATGGCAGGAAATCCGATGAACGTGATTGTGGGAAGAGAAGGATGAGGTATTTTTTTCAAACGAAGCTGAGAAGAGCGGGGGAAGAAGAGGCGCCGGAGGGAGCTTTGGAAATCTGTGTGATGACGGAGCAGGAGCTGCGCCGTCAGGAAACGCAGGATCCCCGCCGTGCGGCGCTGCTTAAATCCATGGAGCAGCTGCACTACTGCAAGGCGGAGACCTTCGGAGACTGGGTAATGGGAACCCTTTCCGTTCCGGATCGTGATCATCCCATGGACGAAAGGACAGGCTTTGCTTATTGTCTCACCGAAAAAAGCTGTTTGCTGGCGGATCGGGAAGGACGTCTTTTCCCGCTGATGGACCGTTTGGAGGAAACGGAGCACGAAAGCCAGACCGGCATGGGATTTTTCTTTTCCGGCCTGCTGAATGAGATTATCCGGGACGATGTGATCTGGCTTCAGAAAAAGGAAGAGAAGCTGATGGAGGCGGAGGACGAACTGGTGAAGGGCAGGGCGGTTCCGAGCCGTTTTCCGGAAAGAATCCAGTCATGGAGAAGGGAACTGATGATTCTCCACGCCTATTATGAACAGCTTGCGGATATGGGAGAGGACCTGCAGGAAAATACGGAGGGAGTTTTTTCCCCGGAGGAAAGGGCCGCATTTGACCGCTTTTCGGCGAAGGCAGACCGTCTGCATGACCATGTGGAGATGCTCAGAGAGTATTCTGCTCAGATCCGGGAGATGTACCAGTCCAAGCTGGATCTGGAGCAGAACCGCATTATGAGTATGCTTACCGTGGTAACCACCATTTTTCTGCCTTTGAGCATTCTGGTGGGGTGGTATGGAATGAACTTTGCCAATATGCCGGAGCTTCAGTGGAAGTACGGGTATCTGGGGGTAATCCTGGTGAGCGCCGTTACCGTGCTGGGAGAGGTCTTGTATTTCAAAAAGAAGAAAATGCTGAAATAGAGAGCTGCGTCAACCGGTTGACAAGGAAGGTCCGGGCAGTTAATATATAATTAAGCAACTTAATTAACTGTTGATGCAGTCAGAAAGGAGAAGGATTAAAATGTATCAGGGGAGACGGCGGAAGCCGGAGGGGAAAAAACAGAAGGAGGCCGGAAAGAAATGAACGAACGGGAAAAAGCATGCGCCGCCGCTTTTTGCGGGAACGCCATATTCGGTTTCAGTTTTCTGGCATCCAAGATTGCTATGGAGACGGCTCCGCCTTTGTTTCTGCTGGCGGTCCGCTTTTTGCTTTCGGCGGCTTTTATGACGGCTCTGGTGGCGGCGGGAGCGGTGAAGCTCAGGCTGAAGGGAAGAAAAGCGCTCAGGCTTCTGCCTTTGGGACTGCTCCAGCCGGTGCTTTACTTTATCTGCGAAAGCTACGGAATCAAATATACCAATTCCTCTTTCGCGGGCACAATGATTGCCATCATTCCTCTGGCTACGCTGTTTTTGGGGATTTTCCTTTTGGGAGAGAAATGCGGCGTCCGTCAGATCGGATGGGCGGTGTGCTCCTTTGCGGGAGTGGCGGTGATCTCTCTTTCAGGCAGCGATGCGGGGGTGGTATCTGCCAAAGGGATTCTCATGCTGCTGGGGGCGGTATTTTCCAGCGCCATGTTCATGGTGCTGAGCAGGAAGCTGTCGGAGGAATTTACTGCCTTTGAGCGCACGTATGTGATGTTTCTTCTGGGAGGGGTGTTCTTTGCCGCCGCCGCTGCCGCTCAGATGGGGTTTGACCTGCAGGAGATAGGCCGGACTGCCGCTGCCTGCTTACGGCCGGATTTCGCCCTGGCAGTGGGCTATCTGTCCCTGGTATCCTCTGTTCTGGCATTCCTGCTGATCAACTACAGCGCGGGAAAGATCGAGGCAAGGCGTTCCGCTTCTTTTGCCAGTATTTCCACGGTGGTGTCCATAGCGGCCGGTGTGCTGATCTCAGGCGAGCCCTTCGGACTGCTTCAGCTGGCAGGATCGGTTCTGATCCTTCTGGGAGTGTACCGGCTGAACGCAGGAGGCGGAGAGGAAGGGAAAGAAAAGAGGCTGATTCCTGCAAGAGAGCACTGATCTTCGGAAAAAACAGGATAAATCAGGGAAAATTGTCCGCAGATTCTTGCGCGGTTCCGGCAGAGAGATTATAATGGAATAGATTGACAGGCAGATGATCGGCCTTTATTTCCGTGCGTCTGTAAAAATTTGCCGGAAGGAAATGAAAAAATGGAAAATCAACAGCGATATGAATTGTTTGTAAAACTGATCGATGAATTTGACCGGGGCTGCGATTTGACAGAGGAATACGACGCCCTTCTTCACAACTACAACGGAACGATCCTGTTTCAGGCGGAGTCTCAGATGATTAAGATGATCGGGAATCATCCGGGAATCACCGCATCGGAAATATCTCGGTCTTTTGGGAAAACAGGAAGCGCCTCTTCCCAGCTGATCCGAAAGCTGAGGGAAAAGGGCTGGGTGAGGCAGGAGAGAAATCCGGATAACAACCGGCTTTACAATCTCTACCTTACGGAAGAGGGGAGCGAGATTTACAGAAACCACAGGCAGTTTGAGGAGTGCTGCTACAAGCGGACGTTTCGCAGCCTGGACGGATTTACGGACAAGGAGCTGGAAACTTATATAGCGATTCAGCAGCAGATCAATTCCACCTTTCAGCTGGATGTGGAGGAGAGCCGCATGCTTGGAACCAAGCGCCGCAGAGGCGAGGGTTTGGACTGAGACAATTGAATAGGGGACAACGGTGAAAGCCGCAGGCAATGCCGCAGGAGAAGGATCTCCCGCGGCGGCGTCTGCGGCTTTTTGCTGTCCGCCGGGTGTAAAAAAGTCGTAAAAAGAAACGGGAGAAATATGGTGAAAATGCACAAAACTCAGGGCGGTTCATTGCATATTTGTACAAAGTACGGTTATTTTGCAGTATTCCAATTGACAAAAACTGACAGATACTATATAATCAGGATACTAAATAACTTAGCAACTTAATAATTAATGAGTTAATCGTAAATAGGGATGGAAAGGAGAACAATATGGCAGATTTAGGAAGAATGTTTAAGGAGACGGAGTCCTACATTGTGGAGATGCGCAGGTGGTTCCACCAGCATCCGGAGCTTCCGCTGCAGGAAAAGGAGACCTCCGCAAAGATCAAGGCAGAGCTGGAGGCCATGGGAATTCCCTATGAGGAGCTGAAGCCCAACTATGGAGTCGTGGCTACCATTCAGGGAAAGGACACAGGCAGAATCATTGCTGCAAGAGCTGATGTGGATGCCCTTCCGGTGACGGAGGATACGGGGCTGGAATTTGCGTCCTGCACACCGGGAGTGATGCATGCCTGCGGTCATGATGCCCATGCGGCCATGCTTTTAGGAGTTGCAAAGGTCCTGAGCCAGATGAAGGACGAACTGAACGGAACGGTAAAGCTGGTTTTCCAGGTGGCAGAGGAGATCGGAAAGGGCTATGAGGAGATTCTGGAGTATTTTGATTCCATCGGAGGCGTGGACCGTGTTATCGGCCTTCATATCTGGAGTACCCTTCCTCAGGGAGAGATCCTTCTGATTCCCGGCTCCGTATTTGCGGGAGGCACGGGCTTTACCTGCAAAATCAACGGAAGAGGCGGACACGGAGCCAGACCGGATCTGGTGAACGATCCGATCAAGGCAGCCTGTGATCTGGTGCTGAAGCTGTCCTCCATTCCCAGCAACTTCTACGATGTGCTGGATCACTCCGTAGTGTCCACGGGAATGATTCAGGCGGGAACCATGGGAAATATCTTCCCCTCCTATGCGGAGATTAAGGGAACCACCAGATATTATAAGAACGGCGGAGTCGATGCCATCAGGGAGAGAATGGATCAGATCGCCGCAGGCGTGGGGCAGACCTACGGAGTAGACATTGAGGTGGTCCATGACGGAGGAGTGCTTCCTGTATACAATGCGCCGGAGCTGATCCCCCATGCCAGAGAGCTGGTTGACGATGTGGAGGGACTGAAGGTTTCTCCGCAGACAGATCCCATCTGCGCCGGAGACGACTTCTGCTTCATTCTGGATAAGTATCCGGGCTTTTACGGCGTTCTTGGAGCAGGAAAGACGGATGAGTACAATTATCCTCAGCATCATGCGAAATTCGATATCGAAGAGACGGAGATGCGCAAGGGAGCGGAGTTTATGGGACGCTATATTGCGGATTACCTGAAATAAGTAAAAACTGCGGGCAATGCCCGGGGGAAGGTAAATCTTTTAAAGAGAAATGGAGGGTACTATGGGTAAGAACACAACGGAAACAAAGAAAAAAGGGTTTAAGATGCCCCATCTGTTCTGGATCATGATGGGACTGCTGGTGCTGGCCAGCATTCTCACCTACATTGTTCCGGCAGGAGAGTTTGCCGTGGATGCCAACGGCAACATTTTGGGAGATCAGTTCTCCTATCTGGGGAGTCAGACGCCGGTGAATCCGTGGCAGATGCTGATGATGCTTCTGGACGGAATGAACGGTTCCAGCAGCGTAATCTGGACCGTGCTCTGCTCAGGAGCTATGACGGCAGTTGTTATGGCTACGGGAGCCATCGATGACCTGCTGAACTGGGCTATCTACAAGCTGAAGGATAAGAACGAGAATATTCTTATTTCTATCCTGTTTATCCTGATGGTATACTTAGGCGGCTTCGGCGGAACGGACGCTCTGATCGCCGTAGTTCCCATCGGCGTGATCTTCTGCAAAAAACTGAAGCTGGATCCCATCTGCGCCATGGGCGTTACCACTTATGCGACCCTGATCGGTTTCGGTACCGGTCCCACCAAGCAGAACGTTACCCAGATGATGATGGGAGTGCCGGTGTACGGAGCGTTTGTGACCATGTTTATCAGCATGAACATTTTCATGATCATCGGTCTGTTCTTCCTGCTGAAGTATAAGAACAAGATCCGCAAGGACCCCAGCAAGTCCGCCATGTGGAGCGAGGGCTGGAACCCTGCTTCCATGACCGTGAGCGCAGAGGACGAGGCGAAGCTGGGCGATAAGGTGACCCTTTCTCCCAGATCCATCCTGATCCTGCTTCTGTTCCTTGGCCAGTACGGCATTATGGTGGCCTATCCCTGGCTGGGAGGAGATTCTTCCCTGCTTCTGAACCTGATGGTGGCTCTGGCAGTGATAGTAGCTGTTGTATGCGGATTTATCGGCGGATTCTCCTTCGACCGTGTGGGAGACGAGTGGACCAAGGGCCTGCAGGGGCTGGTATTTGTAGGTTTTGTAATCGGCCTGGCAAGAGTGATGTCCCTGGTAATGACAGACGGCCACATCATTCACACCATCGTTTATGTAATGACCAGACCTCTTATGGATCTTCCCCGCTCCGTGGCGAGCATCGGCATGACGGCGATCATTTCCGTAGTGAACCTGATCATCCCGTCCGCCACCTCCAAGGCAGCGATTCTGGTGCCCATTCTGCAGCCCATTGCTCAGACCCTGAATATGGATCCCAACCTGGCAGTGCAGGCATTCCAGTACGGCGACGGCTTTACCAACCTCTTCTCCCCGTTCTTAGGATGGACGGTAGGCTCCTGCGTAATGGCAGGCGTGCCCTTCCCGAAGTGGTTCAAGTGGGTGTTCCCGAAGGTGCTCTGCTTTATCGCTCTGGGCTTTGTGATCATGTACATTCTTACGGAGTCCGGTTGGACGGCATTCTAAAATAAGCAGCCCGCGGAGGCTGCCGCAGAAGCGGATGGATTTACCGTCTGCCGCAGCGGCAGCCTCCGCTTTTTTGTCATGAAAACAAAAAACGGACTCCGAAGAGTCCGTAATCCATTGAGAGGAAAACAGGAGTAAAGCAGGAGTTCCTTTTGCCGCACTCCCGTTTTCGTGAATCCGCAAATTATTCGTGAATCCTGGTGCCTGCCAGTCCGGCCATGGCGTCTTTTGCCAGAGCCTGCGTGGTGATGATGGCAGTGCGTCCTTTTCCGGCCCGAATGAAATCCACGGCTGCCTGAATTTTCGGAGCCATGTCGGAAGCGCCGAACTGCCCCTCTTCCAGATAGGAGGCAGCTTCCGCAGCGCTCATCTGGGAAACGGGGCGGGCATTTTCCTTGCCGTAGTCCAAGCTTACGCAGTCCACATCCGTCAGAATCATCAGCACGTCTGCGTCCACTTCTTTGGCGAGAAGTCCGCTGACCAGATCTTTTTCAATAATGGCGCTGGCCCCTTTCAGGGAGTGCCCCTGCTCCATGACGGGGATACCGCCGCCGCCGCAGGAAATCACCAGCTGATCGGCATCCAGCAGAGCTCTGATGGCGTCGATTTCCACAATGGCTACGGGGCGGGGAGCAGCAACCATACGGCGGAAGCCCTGCCCGGGAACCTCAGTCACATAATTGCCTTTGGCCTCCTCCGCAGCTGCCTCCTCCGCAGTCATAATGCGTCCGATCTTCTTGACCGGAGTATAGGAGGACTCGTCGTAGGGATCTACGGTCACCTGGGTCAGAATGGTGGAAACGGGCTTAAAGATTCCTCTGCGGATCAGCTCCGTCCGGATGCCGTTCTGCAGGTCATAGCCGATATAACCCTGGCTCATGGCAGAGCATACGGACATGGGAGCGGGGGTGTAGCCCTCATGCTGCTTTCCGAATTCGTTCATAGCGGTATGGATCATGGAAAGCTGGGGAGCGTTGCTGTGAACCACGGCCACCTGCCAGCTGTCCTGGATGAAATCTCCGATGATTTTGGCTGTTCTGGCAACCGCCTCTTTCTGCTCAGGGAGATTGGTTCCCAGGGCATCGTGGCCGAGCGCCATTACAAGTCTTTTTTTTGCCATATCAATACCTCTTTCCTTGGTTTTTTCTGAAGCTCCTTAATAGCTTCAATTATAGTGGCAGGACGGAAAAAAAGCAAGAAATAAGTTGGAAAAGGGTAAGCTCCTGTGGTATGATAAGAAAGCTATGGAGAGAATAAAAGTATATGTGAAAGAAATCTGGAGGATCATAAACCCGCTTGTGATCTTCTGGGCAGTTACTGTCGCGGTAGTGAGCGCCTTCGGCATTTTCCGGATGATTTTCGGAAGCCGCCTGAGCTTTTTGGAAGAGCATCAGGAGGACGCTGCCTTGGTTCTTTCCGCCGCAGCGGCGCTGTGGGCCGCCTGGATTCTGAAAAGGATCGATGAGAGGGAGGGAGCCTGGTACGGTGAGCTTAGCCGAGGCCTTTCCGTGAAGGCAGCCGCAGTCTGCGCAGGGGCTGCAGTGAGCGCCGGCGTGGCAGGAAACTGCCTGCTGTCGCTGGCGGGAATCACTCAGCTGGAGGGAGCCGGTCAGATCAGCCGGGCTCTGGAGCTGGGGACTCCGGCGGTGGTCTTTTTGAGCACCTGCGTGGCAGCTCCGCTGGCGGAGGAAATGGTGTTCCGGGTGGTGATTTATCGAAGGCTGCGCCGCAGCGTCAGCGCCCGGTGGGCCATAGGGATTTCCTCCGTTTTGTTCGCCCTTTACCACGGAAATCTGCCTCAGGGGCTGTATGCGCTGCTGATGGGGGCCGTGCTGGCCGTTCTCATGGAATGCTACGGCTCTGCCGGAGCGCCTGTGACGGCTCATATGGCTGCCAACACTGCGTCCGTTGTGCTTACTTGGGCCGGAACCGGGGAGCTGCTGGCGGAAGGCATACTGCGCCGGACGGCTGTACTGCTGCTGTTTGGGGTGCTTTTGTGGGTCAGTCTCAGACAGGCCTTGTATGATTGTGAAAAAGACAAAAAATAAAGGAGGTACGGAGATGAAACTATTGTCAGTGGCAATTCCCTGCTATAATTCGGAGGCATATATGCGCCGCTGTATTGACAGTCTGCTCCCCGGAGGGGACGAGGTGGAGATCCTGATCGTGGATGACGGTTCCGTCAAGGACAGAACCGGTGAGATTGCCGACAGCTACGAGAGAGAATACCCCGGAATCTGCCGGGCCATTCACCAGGAAAACGGGGGACACGGCGAGGCGGTGAACGCCGGGCTGAGAAATGCCACGGGAATCTACTTTAAGGTGGTGGACAGCGATGACTGGGTGAATGAAGAGGCATATATGGAGGTTCTGTCCACGCTGAGAAACTTTGTGAAAGGCGAAGAGACTCTGGATATGCTGGTGAGCAACTTTGTGTACGAAAAACAGGGAGCCGCCCGCAAAAAGGTGATGAACTACCGCACGGCTCTGCCGGCCGGGCAGCTGATTACCTGGAATGAAGTCAGGCATTTTATGCTGGGACAGTACATCCTCATGCACTCCGTCATCTACCGCACGGAGCTTCTGAAAGAATGCGGGCTGGAGCTTCCCAAGCACACCTTCTATGTGGACAACATTTTTGTGTATCAGCCGCTGCCGTCTGTGAAAACCCTGTATTATCTGGATGTGAATTTCTACCGCTATTTTATCGGAAGAGAAGACCAGTCCGTCAATGAAAAGGTGATGATCGGAAGGATCGACCAGCAGCTTCTGGTGACCAAGCTTATGCTGGGATACCATGACGTGATGAAGCTGCCCAACCGGAAGCTGCGCAGCTATATGATCAAATACCTGGAGATTATGATGACCGTATCTTCGATTCTGGCCATCCGTTCGGAGGACCCGGAAAATATGAAAAAGAAGAAGGAGCTGTGGCAGTATGTGAAGCAGACCAATCTTCCTCTGTATATCAGGCTCCGGTGGGGATTTCTGGGGCAGGGAACCAACCTCCCGGGAAAGAGCGGAAGAAAGGTATCTACGGCCGGTTATAAGATCGCTCAGAAGTTTTTCGGCTTTAACTGACGTTTCCCCGGGTCCCGGAGAGGGATCGAACGGAGAGGAGAAAATTTCCTGTAAAGTATTGCGCGGAATCTGCAAGTGACCGTTGACGAATTCGGTCTCAGCTAGTACAATAACAGGTAGGATTAAAAGGACAAGATCCTGAAAGACCGGAACGGCTGCGGGGAAGCGGCAGCCATGCCGGTAAGGAAGATAAAAGGAGGAGAATATCATGAAGGAATTCAAGTATACGCTGACGGATCCGGAAGGGATTCATGCTCGTCCTGCGGGAGAGCTGGTAAAGAAGGCGAAGGAATTTGAGTCTGCCGTTACCATTTCCAAAGACGGAAAGTCTGCGGATGCGAAGAGACTCTTTGCACTCATGGGTCTGGCTGTAAAGCAGGGCCAGGAGGTAGTGGTATCTGCGGAAGGCCCGGATGAGGACGCGGCGATTGAAGCAATGTCTGAGTTCATGAAGGCAAACTTATAATCCGGACCGGCGGTTGATTGCGGGAAAGATTGAGACTACTGGAGGGGAGCTGCTGAAATCAAAGGTAGAGCTTCCCTTCTTCCTGTCTTATGAAAAAGTCCGGGATGCAGGAGACTGTGTGGCCGGATACTATCAGTAAGGAGGTCGAGAAGTTGAAGACATATGAGGGCAAGAGCGTTTTCGGCGGCGTTGCCATCGGAAAGGTTCTGGTATATAAAAAGGGAGAGCAGCAGGTAAAACGTCAGCGAGTGACAGATACCCAGGCGGAGCTTGAGAGATTTGAGAACGCCAGGACAGAGGCGGTGGAGCAGCTGAAGGCGCTTTACGCGAAGGCGGTCAAAGAGGTCGGAGAGGCCAGCGCGGCGATTTTCGAGATCCATCAGATGATGCTGGAGGACCTGGACTATCTGGATTCCATCCACAACATGATCCAGACGCAGGAAGTAAACGCAGAGTATGCGGTGGCTACTACCAGCGACAACTTTGCCATGATGTTTTCATCCATGGATGACGCATACATGAAGGAGAGGGCTGCGGACGTAAAAGACGTATCGGAGAGAATCCTTGCGGTGCTCAGCGGCGGAGTGAAGAGCACGGTGGCTACGGACGAGCCGTCCATTATTGTGGCGGATGATCTGGCTCCCAGTGAGACCGTACAGCTGGACAAGGACAAGGTACTGGCGTTTGTGACCGTACACGGCTCCTCCAACTCTCATACGGCGATTCTGGCCCGTACCATGGGAATTCCGGCCTTGATCGGAACTCCGGTGGATCTGGAAAGCGTAGACGGCAAGACGGCTGTGGTAGACGGATACAGCGGAACCTTTTATGTGGATCCGGATGAGGAGACCAGGAAGGTTATGCTGGAAAAGCAGAAAAAGGACAAGGAGCAGAAGGAACTGCTTCAGACGCTGAAGGGCAAGGAGAACGTTACCTTAGACGGGAAAAAGGTAATGATCTATGCCAATATCGGCAATATCAAGGATCTGGCCATGGTTCTGCAGAATGACGCAGGCGGCATCGGCCTTTTCCGCAGTGAATTTATTTATCTGGAGCATGACGATTATCCCACGGAGGAAGAGCAGTTTAAGGTGTACCGGGCAGTGGCGGAGACCATGGCCGGAAAACGGGTGATCATCCGTACGCTGGATATCGGAGCGGACAAGCAGGCGGCTTACTTCAATATGGATCATGAGGAGAACCCGGCTCTGGGCTATCGCGCGATCCGTATCTGCCTGACCAGAGAGGATATCTTCAAGACGCAGCTGCGCGCCATCTTCCGTGCCAGCGCATTCGGAAAGATCAGCGTTATGTATCCCATGATCATTTCCGTGGATGAGGTCAAGAAGATCAAGAGGATTGTGGAAGAGGTGAAGGCGGAGCTCACCAGCCAGCAGATCGCTTTCGGCGAAGTGGAGCAGGGAATCATGATCGAGACTCCCGCGGCCGTAATGGTCAGCGAGGCTCTGGCCAAGGAAGTGGACTTCTTCAGTATCGGAACCAACGATCTGACCCAGTATACGCTGGCAATTGACAGGCAGAATCCGAAGCTGGAGGAATTTTATGATCCCCATCATCCGGCAGTGCTGAATATGATCCGCATGACAGTGGAGAATGCGCACAAAGCCGGCATCTGGGCCGGTATCTGCGGAGAACTGGGAGCAGATCCGGAGCTGACCAAGTTCTTCCTGAGCATCGGTGTGGATGAGCTGTCCGTATCGCCGGGCCGCGTGCTGGCTCTGCGCAAGACCGTTCTTGAGACGGATGTGGATAAGGAAAGAGAAGAGCAGTTAAAGACCTGGCTGTGATCGGCGGGGAAAATAAGGGGCTGCGTGCATATCGGAGGGATGTGCACGCAGCCCCTTTTTATGGCTGAGGGACCGTCAGGTGATATTGGAGCCGGCCACCTTTTCCGCCGCACGGCGGCGGCTGCTCTGATAGGTGGTGCCGTAGATTACGTCATACAGGCAGTAGGCCATGGTGACGGCGGCAAGACCGTCGATCACGGAATGCTGCTTCAGAAATACGGTGGACAGGCAGATGGAAATCATAGTCAAAAAAGAGGCTGCCTTAAGCCGGCGGCATTTCTGAAGCCGTTCACTCTCCATGATGGCGATGTGAGCGCCTATGGAGTTGTACACATGAATGCTGGGCAGCACATTAGTGCAGGTATCGGCCCGGTGAATCATATCCACCAGAGCGCAGAATACATTTTTGGACGGATCCACATCGGGGCGGAAATCCGTGCCGTTGGGATAAAAGGTGCAGATCAGCAGACTGATGGTCATTCCTGTGAACAGAAACGCGCAGAGCCGATAGAAGTCTCCTTTGTCTGTGAAAAAGAAGTACATTACCGTACCGGCGATATACACGAACCAGAACAGGAAGGGCACAATAAAGTACTCGCTGAACGGGATGTAATCATCCATGGAGACATGGATGATATGGTATTTTGCAGTAACAGTTTTCTCCAGATAGAAAAACCAGGGGAGATAAATGAAGGCATACAGGAAAACCCATGCGTGTCCGTATTTGTGAATCAGCCTTTTCATTCAAATCACGCCTTTCGAAATATTAACAAAATTATAACACAACAATTTTGCCAGTCAATAGGGCAGGAGAAAAGTTAATTAAATTGATAGAATTTGGGCGTGCGGACATTTTTTTAGACACACACACCTATACTCCTTCTATAATCTAGAGGGCTTAACCCTCCGAGTGTTGTTTTGATACGATCACGGCAGTACCACTGCATGTAGTCGTTTACCTCTTGG
>CALWEP010000044.1 GCA_944377325.1 uncultured Lachnospiraceae bacterium | reverse complement strand
TGCCGTATTGACGAAGTCTATGTATGCCTGGACGGCCCGGTATTCAACTATACTCAGGCCAAATATCTGGTTGACTAAGGAAAGGGGATGGAAGTATGAATCACGATATCGACATTAAGAAAGTACGTATAAACTGTTTCAGACAGTCTAAAGTTGCAGGCGAGTTCATGCTGCAGCTCCGTGTGCCGGGAGCGCTGATCGACGCGAAGCACCTGTCCATGGTTCAGGAGATCTGCCAGAGATGGGGAAATGGAACCTTCCATATGGGAACCAGACAGACCCTGAATATTCCCGGAATCAAATATGAGTACATTGACGAAGTAAATAAATTCATCAAGAACTACATCAAAGAAGTTGACATTGAGATGTGTGACGTGGATATGGAGTCCAATGACGCCGGATATCCCACCATCGGTGCGAGAAACATTATGTCCTGTATCGGTAATGCTCACTGCATCAAGGGCAATGCCAACACCTACAAGCTGGCCAGAAAGATCGAGAAGCTGGTATTCCCGTCTCACTACCACATCAAGGTGGCTGTGGCCGGCTGCCCCAATGACTGCGTAAAGGCAAACTTCAACGATTTCGGCGTTATGGGCGTGCATAAGCAGGTTTACGACATCGACCGCTGCATCGGCTGCGGTTCCTGCGTGGAGGCCTGTGAGCATCACGCGACCGGCGTGCTGAGCCTGAATGCCAACGGAAAGATCGATAAGGATACCTGCTGCTGCGTAGGCTGCGGTGAGTGTTCTCTGATCTGCCCCACCGGCGCATGGTCCAGAGGAAAACAGCTGTACCGTGTAACCCTGGGCGGACGTACCGGAAAGCAGAATCCTCGTGCCGGAAAGCTGTTCTTAAACTGGGTAACGGAGGATGTGGTTCTGGGAATGTTTGCCAACTGGCAGAAGTTCTCCGCATGGGCTCTGGACTACAAGCCTGAGTACCTCCATGGCGGTCATCTGATTGACCGTGTGGGCTACAAGGCATTCGTGAAGCACATCTTTGAGGGAGTGGAATTCAATCCGGAAGCAAAGATGGCAGACGATATTTACTGGGCAGAGAACGAGCAGAGAGGAAATATGCATGTAATGCCGCTGTCCCAGCATAAATTTGCCGGCCCCAGCGACGAGAGAGGCTATTCCTTCGCGCCGAAGAGCAAGTAAAGATTCATCATCTGGAAATGTGCAAGAAGAAGGGAAATTTTCCCTTCTTTTTGTGCGTATCCCGGCAGAGCGCAGAACGGAAGGCCGGGAGAGAGAGAAAGGGATTTGAAAGTATGTACTGTATCAGCGTCAGCCATAAAAAGGCTCCGGTGAATATCCGGGAGCAGTTTGCCCTGGGAGAGGAAGAGAAAAAGGCTTTTATCCGCAGGCTGAAGGAAAACAAGGAAATATCCGGATGTGTGGTTCTCTGCACCTGCAATCGGAGCGAGATCTATATTACGGGAACGAAAAGGGCCATTCGGGAGCTCCAGAAGGAGGTGGCGGCTTTCAAGGATCTGTCTCTGAAGGAGCTGCTGAAATATCTGAACCAGTACAGCGGGGAGCAGGCCATCGGCCATCTGTTCAAGGTGTGCTGCGGCTTTGACTCCATGGTGCTGGGAGAGGATGAGATTCTGGGACAGGTGCGGGACGCCTACCGGCTGTCTCTGGAAAACGGAGGAGCGGATTATGAGCTGAACGTGCTGTTTCAGCGTGCGCTGGCATCTGCCAAAAGAATCAAGACGGATACCAGACTCTCCAGAACGCCTCTGTCCATTGCCACTCTGGTGGCCAATGAGGTGTTTCATTTCCGGAAGGACGGAGAGAAAAAAGTGATGGTGATCGGCATGAGCGGAAAGATGGGAAGCACCATCACGAAAAACATTCTGAGCAAGTCCGGTATTTCCGTGACGGGGACCTATCGCAGCCATAAGCCGGATTTCCTGGTGGAGGCGAAAAGTGATCAGGTACGGCTGATCGAGTATCAGGACCGCTATCGCCATATGGACGAGATGGATATCGTGATCAGCGCTACCTCCGGCCCCCATTATACGGTGACGGCTCAGGAGCTGGGAGCGGAGCTCAGACAGGAGAAAAAGAGGCTGTTTATCGACGTGGCCGTTCCCGTGGACATGGATCCGGAGATCCGGAAAATGGACGGGCTGACGCTCTATGATATCGATTATTTTGAAACTCTGTCCAAAAACAATACGGAGATCAAGATGAAGGAGCTGGACCGGGCGAGAGCCATCATGGAAGAGGACCTGGATGAGGCTGTGAGGGAAATGCTGTTTCATCCCTACATTCGCCGCATGGAAGAGCTGAAAAAGGCGTTTGAGGGAAAGCGGCTGGACACGGTGCTGTTCCAGATTCGGGACCATGTGAGCAGCGAAGAGCTGAAGGTCATACTGAAAACGCTGGATGGGCTGGAAAATTGGCTGAGGGAGGAATAGACGGTGGCATATTTTCCGTTTTTTGTGGATATTGAAGGACAGGACTGCCTGATTGTGGGAGGCGGGAATGTGGCCTACAGAAAAGTGATGGTCTTGGCAGATTACGGACCCAGAATCCGCGTGATTGCTCCGGAGATGGAACAGGAATTGACGGAGCTGAAGGAGAGGCTGGGACGGGAAGGAAAAGAAGAGCGCCTGTCCCTGATCTGCAGAAGGTTTGAGGATAAGGACTTGGAGGGCGCCGACTTTGTGGTGGCGGCTACGGAGGACGAGGAGCTGAACCGCAGGATTTCTGTGCTCTGCCGTGAGAGAAAGATTCCGGTAAATGTGGTGGATGTACAGGAGGAATGCAGCTTTATTTTTCCGGCGCTGGTGCGGGAGGAAGACATTACCGTGGGAATCTCCACAGGGGGAAGCAGTCCCACCATTGCCCAGTACCTGAAGGCCCGGTTCCGCAAGGCGCTGCCGGAGGGATTCGGACGTTTGGCGGCAGAGCTGGGAACATACCGCGGGATGGTGAAGGAGCAGGTGGCGGATATATCTGTGAGAACAAAAATCTTCCGGAAAATGGTGGATGAAGGGATCAGCCGGGGCTGCCGGCTCACCGAGGAGGAAGCTCAGGAGATCATAGACAGGAGACTGGAGGATGAGTGAAATGGAAAAGATCCGTATCGGGACAAGGAAAAGCGAGCTGGCAGTGGTTCAGACAAAGTTGGTGGCCTCTGCCCTGGAGCGGCAGTGGCCGGAACTGGAGACGGAGCTGGTGCTGCGTCAGACCATGGGCGATAAGATCCTTGGCAAGCCCCTGTTGGAATTTGGCGGAAAGGGAGTCTTTGTGTCGGAATTCGAGCAGGGACTGACAGACGGAGAAATCGATCTTGCGGTTCACAGCGCCAAGGATATGCCTATGGAGCTGGGGGAGGGACTGGAAATCATTGCGGTGCCGGAGAGAGAGGATCCCAGGGATGTGCTGGTGACGCTGTCCTCTGCCGATCTTTCGGGGAAAAAGGAGATTGTGATCGGAACTTCCAGCCCCAGGCGCCAGGTGCAGATAGAGGCTCTGGGAGAAACCTTCTGGCCGGGAGCGTCCGTCAGCTGCCGCATGCTCCGCGGAAATGTGAATACCAGGCTGAGAAAGCTGGAGGAAGGCGGTTATGACGGAATTTTGCTGGCGGCGGCAGGATTAAAACGGCTGGGCTTCCTGGACGGAGGTCTGCCGCAGTTCCGGTTCCGCTTTTTGGACTGCGAAACCTTTATCCCTGCCGGCGGACAGGGAATTCTGGCGGTGGAGGGGCGGTCGGGAGACTGCAGAACGGCCCGCCTGTGCCGTCCCATAGAGGATAAAGACGCTCGTCTGTGCCTCACTGCAGAACGGCGGGTGCTCCGGCTTTTGAACGCAGGCTGCCATGAGCCGATCGGAGTCTTTTCCAGAATTACCGGTCCGGATACCATGGAGCTGTTCGGCATCTGCGGAAGAAACGGGAGCCTTCGGCGGGTTCGCCTGACAGGCAGGAAAGAGGATGCGGAACAGCTGGCAGAGCAGGCTGCCGCCGGTCTGGATGGTTGAGACAGAAAACAGGATCCGAAAGGATCCCAATTATCGGGATAAAGGAGAAAATGGATGAATAAAACAGACAAGACAGGCGCCGTATATCTGGTGGGAGCCGGTCCGGGCGATCCGGAGCTGATCACGGTCAAAGGGATGATCCGGCTGAACGGCTGCGATACGGTGGTATACGATTCCCTCTCTTCGGACCGCCTTCTGGAGCTGGCGCCCAGGGCGGAGAAGATCTTTGTGGGAAAACGGGCCGGATGTCATTCCATGAAGCAGGAGGAGATCAATGAGCTTCTGGTGAAGCTGGGCCGCGAGGGAAGAACGGTGGTTCGTCTGAAGGGAGGAGATCCTTTCGTGTTCGGAAGGGGCGGAGAGGAGGTCCAGGCCCTTCAGAAAGCCGGAATTCCCTATGAAGTGATTTCCGGGGTAACCTCCGCTGTGGCAGTTCCTGCCAGTGCCGGGATTCCCGTGACCCACCGGGCGGTAAGCAGGAGCTTTCATGTAATGACGGGACATACCCTGTCGGAGGAAGGCACTCTTCCTCCCGATTTTCCGGAATTTGCCAGGCTGTCTGGGACGCTTGTGTTTCTGATGGGACTGGGAAATCTTCATCCCATCGTATCCGGACTGATGGAGGCGGGAAAACCGGCGGATACGCCGGCAGCGGTGATCGAAAACGGCACCCTTCCTCAGGAAAGATTTGTGAAAGGGACGCTCAAGACCATAGAGGCTCTGGCGGAAAAGGCCGGGATCGGCACGCCGGCCATTATTGTGGTAGGAGAGACCGCCCGGCTGGATATGCAGGCTACGGTGAAGCAGCCTTTGGCGGGAGTGTCTGTGTGCGTAACGGGGACCCCCGGCTTTACAAAAAAGCTCATTTCTTCCCTTCACGGTCTGGGAGCAGACGGAGAGTGCGTGTGCCGGCTGGGCGTAAAGTCTTATCTGGACAGTGTGGCGGTGGCGGACGCATACGGGAAGCTGAAGGAATACGGCTGGCTGGTATTTACCAGCGCCAATGCTGTCCGGCTGTTCTTTGAAGGGCTGGGGAAATACGGTCTGGACTGCCGGAGCCTGGGCCATGTGAAGATCGCCGCCGTAGGCAGGGGAACTGCCAGAGAGCTGCGCCAGTACGGATTTCTTACGGATTACGTGCCGGAACGCTATCAGGTGGAGGATCTGGCGAAAGGGCTGATCTCTGCCGTCAAGCCGGGAGAAAGGCTTCTCATTCCCCGCTCTTCCGGCGGCTCCAGAATTCTGAATAAAACGCTGGATGAGGCCGGAATTCCGTATGACGATGTGGTGCTTTATGACGTGGAAGGCCAGTGGAGAGAGAAGGAGAGACTGGAGGAACGGCTGAAACAGTCCCGGTATCTGACCTTTGCCAGCGGATCAGGCGTTGAGGCGTTTTTTGACGGACTTACGGAGGGTGAGAGGAAAGCTCTGGACGGAATCCGGGTGGTGTGCATCGGCGATGTGACGGCGCGGGCTCTGGAAGCAAGAGGACGGAAAGCAGATGTGATTGCAGAAGTGTTCAGCGTTCCGGGCATGACGGCTGCCATTCTGAAGGATCTGATGAATCCGGAAGAGGAAAAGAACGGACAGATCATCTCCTTTCCGGGAAAGCGGAAAAACAGCGAAGAGAAAGAAGGAAAAGACGATGGAAATGATTCATAGACCAAGGAGACTCCGCAGGAGTCCCGTGCTGAGAAAAATGGTGAGAGAGACCAGAATGGATAAATCCTCTCTGATTTATCCCATGTTCGTGATCGAAGGGGAGAATATAAAGGAGGAGATTCCGACCATGCCCGGACAGTACCGCTACAGTGTGGACCGTCTGCCGGAAGCGCTGGAAGCGGTGGCGGATGCCGGTGTCCCCAGCGTCATGCTTTTCGGAATTCCCGGCCACAAGGACGCCTGCGGAAGCGGCGCCTGGGCGGAGGACGGCATTGTGCAGAAAGCGTTCCGCAAGGCCAAGGAGACGGTGCCGGAGCTCTACATGATCGGCGACGTGTGCATGTGCGAGTACACTTCCCACGGCCACTGCGGCATTCTGGACGGAGACTACGTGGACAACGACAAGACTCTGGAATACCTGGCTAAAATTGCCCTGTCTCAGGTGCAGGCGGGGGCGGATATGGTGGCGCCCT
>CALWEP010000043.1 GCA_944377325.1 uncultured Lachnospiraceae bacterium | reverse complement strand
AGATACAGGAAATAATCCCGATCGATATGGTATCTATCTTTACACTGCTCCACAGCCTCTTTCGGATAATTGGGATGATAAACATCCAGATCTACCCCGTTTGGCATTACCGCAATTTTTTCTTCCGGTACCCCCAGATATTTGATGATCTCACTTTTGCTGAATTCAGACACGGTAACGATCAGATCCGCCCGTTCACATGACTTTTTTAAGGTCAGCTCCAGCCACTTTCTGGTTTTGGTGTTTACCGTCTCCGGGCAGGCCTTATAGGCCATATCATGCACCACGGCCACTGTTTTCCCCTTTACTCCCGGCGGCACAATAAAATTAAAAAAGATCGTTACATCTCTGTCTTTTCCAAAAAACCAGGAATAAGGAATAGGAATAATCGGCCAGATCAGTTTGTAAATCACATTATTAAACCATCTGCAGGGATTCAGCTTTACTCCCAGCTTTTCATAAACTCTAACATTGTCAATCTGCTTTTCATCATGACCCAGAGCAAAGAAATCACACTGGCATTCATACTCCGGCAGCTTGGCCATCTCTTTTATCACATTATCGGCACACCATGCAATTCCCGTTTTATTTCCTTTCAGGAACAGCTGTGAATCAAACGCAATCTTCATATATCTCCTTCACTCGTCTGAGCATCCCTTCCATGGTGTACTGCTCGTCTACTTTCCTTCTTGCTGCTGCCCCGTAAGAGGCTCGTTTTTCCGGCGAGGCAGCCAGTGTCCTCATCGCTGCAGCCAGCTCTTCCACGCTTCCCGGAGTTACGGTGATTCCCGTTTCTCCGTCCACGCTCACCTCCGGAACCCCGCTTTTCAACCTGGTATTGATTACCGGCTTTCCGTAGGCCATAGCCTCCTGCTGCACCAGGCCAAACGCCTCGCTTTTCATTACGGAAGGAAGAACAAAGACGTCGCAATCTTCAAACTCCCTCTCCAGCTCCTGATCACTGACGTTTCCCTTGAACACTGCCCGGTCCTGCAGGCCGTGAGCTGCAGAAAAGCTTTTCAGTTCTCCTTCCAGCTCCCCGTTTCCCACAATATGGAGCACACTGTCCGGAACCTGGCAGAACGCCTTCAGCAGAATATCCACCCCTTTATAGTACACCAGCCGCCCAACAAAAAGAAAACGCACTGGGTGATCCGGGTCTTTTTTTTGTTCCGCGGCTTTTCGTCGGGAAAGATATTCCTTTCCTTTTCTGTTTATGTCAGGATTAACCGCAAATGGAATTACTTTGCATTTCTCCCTGTACGGTCCCAGATAGCTGGAGCCGTCTATGATTCCTTTCGCGCTGACAATGATCACATCCGCCCGTTTCAGGAAACGCTCCATAACCGGCTTATAGAAAATCATCAGTTTTTTCTGTTTCACCACATCGCTGTGCCAGGAAATAACCACTTTTCCCTTATACCCGGAAAGCAGGCAGGCCAGATCTCCCAGAGGAAAGGGAGTATGGATATGAACAATATCCGCCTGCCTTGCTTTTTTTCTGAACTCCCACAGAAACGCAGGAGAAATGGGCAGAGAAAACAGCACCCCCAGACTCCCGCAGCGGCGGACCTTTACTCCGTTGATCATCTCCGTACAGCCTCTTCCCTTTTTCTGGCACACCAGAACTTCCAGGTCTGTCTCATCTTTCAGTCCTTCTGCCAGATACTGTACGATTCTTTCAATTCCTCCGGTGACCGGATAGTAGAGCTTGTTTACCTGTAAAACCTTTATCTTTCTGTCGCTCATTCCTTCACACCTTCCGTACTTTCCTTCATAAACATAATCTTGGGAGTCATAAGTATCAGCTTCAGATCCAGCAATACCGAATAATTTCGGATATATGTAAGATCCAGCTTCAATTTATCATAAGACGTCGTATTATACTTTCCGTACACCTGAGCATATCCGGTCAGGCCGGCTTTCACCTTCAGCCGGTAAGAAAACTCCGGAATCTCCTTTTCAATCTCCTTCGCCAGCTCCGGCCGCTCCGGCCTGGGTCCCACGATGGACATATCTCCCTTCAGGATGTTGTAGATCTGAGGCAGCTCATCCAGGCGGGTGGCCCGCAGAAGCCGTCCCACCGGCAGAATTCTGGGGTCCTTTTCCGACGCCAGTCTCGCGCCGCTTACGGCCTCCGCATTCTGGATCATGGTGCGAAATTTGTAAATATCAAATTTCTTTCCGTCCTTTGTGAGCCGCACCTGCTTATAGAATACCGGGCCGCCGTCGGTGAGCTTGATGGCCGCACCGATCACCGCAAAAAACGGCAGAGTGATCACAGCCGCAGCCAGGGACAGCACCACATCCATGGTTCTCTTTACAAATTCCTGCTCGATAGACAAACCGTTGTTCCTGGACAGAAGCAGGGGGGAATCAAACAGCGTCAGCTCATCGGAGCTGCGCATGAGAATATCGGAAATCTTGGGCACCGCATAGGTGCGGATTCCTTCATCAAAGCAGTATTTCAGAATCAGATTGCGGTCATGGGAGGGCATATCTCCGATGATCACTCCGTCAAAGTTCTTTACCCTTCCGCAGAATGCCTGAAACCCTTCCTTGTAGGACATCATATCCCGGATCTCGTACTTATCCTCTCTGGCGTTCATCTTCTCCATGAGGTGATAGTCGGACCGATCCCCGTATACCATGAGCATCTTTCTGGGCGGATACATCCATGCATAGATGCACTCAAACACCAGAGTCCATACCACAATGGCCGCCGCATCCAGCGCCGTCATGATCACTATAACCGTAGGGGCAAAAAAGCGCTTGTCCAGCACAGCGATCTGGAAATAGGTGAAGCCGTTCAAAAACACTACGGAAAGGATCTGGGAATAAATCAAATTTCCCTTTTTCAAATAGCCCACTTTATAGCCGCCGTACATCTTCATAAAAAAGACCAGCAGCACGCCGTAGAGAAAGACCATCATCCAGTTTCCCCTTCGGAAGAAAGGGGCCTGGAGCATCCGCTCGTTAAAGTAATCCGTCCATACAAAGGCGTAAATTGTCACAATAAGGCCTGTCAGCACCAGTGAAAACAGCAGCTTGACCAGCCGTTTGTATTTTTCCTGCATTTTCATTAATTTTTTCCTTAATACCTGATTTCCCTTTTTCATGCGGAAGCCTGATTTTTCCGCATATCTTGCCCCATTATAACACAAAAGGACTGACAAGTATATCTCATCAGTCCCTAAAAATATTAGAAATTCTTTAATAAAATGTTAAAACCGCCGGATTCTGGCAATCCCCATAGCCATCAGCCCCCAGAAGAAAGGTGTTACAATAGGCAGGTCTATATTTACTAACGCCTGCACCGCATATCCCAGCGCGGCGGCGAATACAGCCAGCAGCACCGGCTCTTCCTTCACTTTTCCGGCCATCCGCCCAAGCGTCCCGGTTACAAATACAAGATATCCCGCCAGGCCGATGGGTCCGATGGTGGCGAAGTAATGGATTTAGGCGTTATGGGCGCTGTCAAAGATCTGCCCCGTAGCGTAGTGCATCTCCATCCGGTTGAAGGAGGTTGTGATAATTCCGAAGGTATCCGGCCCATAGCCAAATATCCTCTGCAGGGGAGTAAATTTATTCAGGTAGTCCTGAAAGGTGATCCGCCATA
>CALWEP010000042.1 GCA_944377325.1 uncultured Lachnospiraceae bacterium | reverse complement strand
CTCGATCGCGGCTGCTCTCTCTTCATCCTCAAGTTTAGCGTTCAGAACAACTGCTAACTCGTACTTGTTCATCTTTCTTTACCTCCTTGTGGTCTCTGGCCCCTGCTTTCAGTACAGGAGCAAGGATTAATGGTTGTCACGGGTTACTATGATACCAGAAAAACCCCTTTAAATCAAGGGGTTTTTCTCACTTTTTTGTCCTATTTTTCCGGCTTTCTCAGCCCTCTGGTACTTTTTTCCACCAGCGGTCTGGCCATCATCACCTGGTGTCCGCAGCCTGTGCACTCCAGGCGGAAATCCGCTCCCACGCGAAGGATCTTCCATTCGAAGCTTCCGCAGGGATGGGGCTTTTTCAGCTTTACAATATCTCCCACTTCATATATTAATCGTTCTTTCATACCCTACCTAAGCAGCGCCTGTCCGCCGCTCCTCTTTCTTCCTTTTTTCCGTCTTCTCAAGACGTCAGCCTTTTGCTTCCTCCCACGCCTGACCCAGAACCTCTCCGATGCTGCCGGCAATAACCAGATCCGCCTGGTCATCCAGAGGCGTGGCGTCCCGGTTAATCAGCACCAGCTTCTTTCCCCTGTAATAATCCACCAGTCCGGCAGCCGGATACACGGTCAGAGAGGTTCCTCCCACGATCAGCATATCCGCCCGGCTTATGCAGTCCACCGCCCGGTTCAGGGTATTCATATCGAGTCCTTCTTCATAAAGCACCACATCCGGCTTGATCATTCCTCCGCATGAACAGCGGGGAACCCCTTCTGATTCCAGGATTTTCTCCACTCCGTAAAATTTCCCGCACCTGGTGCAGTAATTGCGGAGCACGGATCCGTGAAGCTCCAGAACCTCCCTGCTTCCCGCAGCCTGATGGAGGCCGTCAATGTTCTGAGTGACCACCGCCTTCAGCTTTCCCGCCTGCTCCATCTCCGCCAGAGCCAGGTGCGCCCGGTTGGGCTTTGCCCCGGCTGCGATCATCTTATGGCGGTAAAAGCGGTAAAATTCCTCCGGCTTCCTCATATAAAAAGTATGGCTGAGGATCTGCTCCGGGGGATAGTCATACTGCTGATGGTAAAGCCCGTCCTGACTTCTGAAATCAGGAATCCCGCTCTCCGTAGAAACTCCCGCTCCGCCGAAAAATACAATATTTCCGCTTTCCCTGATCCACTGCTTCAGCTGTTCCGCTGCTTCCATATCCGCACCCCTTTCCTGTTCCGCCGGACCGGTCCGGCTCACACTTCGCGCTCCTACACAATTTCATCCAGAAAGATTCCCCGAAGCGGACGGATCCGGTCCGCCCACACGGGAAGTCCTTCCGGAATTTTATATCCCATAAGCCATTCCGCCAGCTCCTCAATGCCTATGGACGGGCAGTCTCCCTCCGCGTCCGTCCGCTCCATCCTGGAACCGTTTTTATCCAGAATCCAGAGGAACGCTCCGTCATTCTCCGGAATCAGCTCGTCCCTGATCCGGATCTGCTGCCGCAGCTCTTCCTCCCGGCTGTCCTCCTTCAGGGAAATGGTTCTGACAAACTCCTCCAGACAGGTGATCCTGGCCATAATGACCGGCTTCGGGATTCCTGCCGGACGGACCTGGTCTCCTTCCCCGTACAGGAAGCGCCGCTCCCTGCCGTTCCAGCCCCACCAGCTCTCCATCCCTCGGATCCGGCCCGTATCCTTTTCCCTCAGCACCGTCCAGGAACCGTTTTCACTGATCAGCTCCAGCATGGTGCGGCGGACGTAGGCCTCGTCCCGAACCGAATGCACCTCCCAGTTTTTCTCCAGAAACGCCTGCTGCCAGCAGGCCAGCTCCCGGATCCGCCGGTCCCGGTCCGGCCCTTCCTGCTCCGTCAGGCCTGCTTCTGTTTTCTCCAGACTTTCCCACACCTCTTCCTTCCATTCCAGCGCGGGGCGGTCCCAGACAAACCGGAAGCCGAAAGGTCGGTATATGGCCTCCGCCGCGGGCATGAGGAAAGTAAAAGGCTCCCGGTCCGCATTCATATCTCTCAGCATTTTTTTCAGCAGATCTCCCATATGTCCTCTGTGGCGCCGGTCCTTTCTGGTGGCCACTCCCACAATATAAGCCAGAGTATACTGCCGGTCTCTCACCCGGATCCGGTAAGGATTCAGATGAACCATGGAAATAATCTCCCCTTCCTCCTCCTTCACCAGAATCCGGTTGTCCCTCACCTTTTCCCTGTAATAATAATCGTCAAAGGGCTTTGAATCCTCCGGAAAAGCTTCCTCCCAGAGTGCTCTTGTTTTTCCCTTTTCATCCTGTCCCAGATATCTCACGCTTCACCTCAGTCCGCAATCTGATCTACACGGTACTTCCTTGCAAAGCCCACCGGATTGTAGGACATCTTCGCTTTCCGCAGTCCCTCCAGCCCCAGGTCGTCTTCCCGGTTCACCAGAGCCGCCTCAGGAAAGGCATGAACCAGAAATTCCCGGTTGATGTACTGATACAGCCCCCGGATCTCCGGATTTGCCTTCTCAATGTGAATTACCGCCATATTTTCCCGCTTGTTGAAGCTGCCGATGGTAAAGGCCTGCAGCCTGTCGTCAATATAAACGCTCCCCATCTCTACGGGCAGAACGGAGCAGTTCTTCAGAATCTCGTGGATTCCCCTGACTTCATAGTCCAGATGTTCCTCCACATCCTCTCCCTTCTGCTGCCGCCAGGCGTCCAGAAATTTCCACACGTCATCCCGGTCGGAGCAGCACAGCTTCCTGTATTCCGCCCGGTCTCCGTAAGCCTTTACGAAGGAATTGTAGTTGTTCTTTTTCTTATGAAGCTTCTTTCCGGCCAGCGTCCGAAGGGCCTCTCCGTCATAGAGATAATCCTTCAGATCCTCCTGCTCCGTCACCTGAAAACGGGCAGGGTCCAAATTCAGCTTAAGCACCGCCTCCTCGTCCGCCAGATAGATCCGAAAAGGCTTTTTCAGCACATGGTTGAAATAGTCCACCATTTCATAGAAGTAATGCTCCAAATCTTCCTCCGCGCACAGCGGCATGGCACCGTACGGTTCTCCGTCCAGCTCCATCAGCCACTGTACGGCCTTTCCGTCGCTGATGGCAAACCGTACGTGATAATATTCTCTCCACAGAAAGCTGTCCAAAAACACGCTGTCGCAGGTCTTGTTGGGCCTTAATCCCACAAATGGGCTGATGTCTGCAATATCTTCTGCCTCTACCGGTTTAAAATTCAAGTCCATTTTTATCCCTCTTGTACTTTCTTTATTGATCTGTCTCTTCCTGAACAATCATTCCCACATCAGGAGAAATGAATACTGTCCGTCATTTTCCACTCCATTTTACCATAGCCCGTGAGAAAATCAATGGCATAAAAAAGGGCAGACGAAAAGAACCGGCCCGGCGTTTTCCGCACCGAACCGGTCCCTCCCGTCATTTATCCTGTCTCTCAGAGTCTCAGCTTCTGTAGCCGTTGGGATTGGCAGACTGCCATCTCCAGGCGTCCTGACACATCTCGTCAATGCCTCTTTCCGCCGTCCAGCCCAGCTCTTCTCTGGCCTTGGTAGCATCCGCATAGCAGGTGGCAATATCTCCCGCTCTTCTGGGCTTGATCACATAGGGAATGTCATGGCCCACAGCCTTGGAGAAGGCCTGAATCATTTCCAACACGCTGTAGCCCCGGCCGGTTCCCAGATTATAGATATACACATCCGGCTTGTCCGCGAACTTTTTCAGTGCCTTCACATGGCCGGAAGCCAGATCCATCACATGAATATAGTCTCTCACGCCGGTTCCGTCGGGCGTATCGTAATCGTTTCCGAATACGTTTACTTCTTTCAGCTTGCCTACTGCCACCTGGGTAATGTAGGGGGTAAGATTGTTGGGGATACCGGAAGGATCTTCTCCGATGCGGCCGCTTTCATGGGCACCTACCGGGTTGAAATAGCGGAGCAGGATCACGTTCCACTCCGGATCAGCCACATGAAGGTCCGTCAGCACCTGCTCCAGCATGCTCTTGGTCTGGCCGTAGGGATTGGTGATCTTTCCCTTGGGGCAGTCCTCCGTAATCGGAATAAATGCCGGATCGCCGTAAACGGTGGCAGAGGAGCTGAAAATGATCTTCTTCACTCCGTGGCTGCGCATTACGTCGCAGAGCACCAGGGTTCCCGTAATGTTGTTCTGATAGTATTCCAGCGGCTTGGCCACAGACTCTCCCACTGCCTTCAGACCGGCAAAGTGGATCACCGCGTCGATCTTCTCCTTGTCAAAAATTTCTTCCAGGGCAGCCTTATCCAGCAGATCTCCCTTGTAGAACGTCAGATCCTTTCCCGTGAGCTCTTTCACACGATTTAAGGACTCCTCACAGGAATTGCAGAGGTTGTCCACCACAACCACCTCATGACCCTGGTTCAGAAGCTCCAGACACGTATGGCTTCCAATGTATCCGGCTCCTCCCGTAACTAAAATTTTCATGTTCTCACCCTCCTGTTTAACATATTGAACAGTTAAAGCCGCTTCCCCTTTTTGCAGATCCCACAGCTTTTTTTCATTATAGCAACTTTTTCCGGAAAGAAAAAGAAAGAATTCTTCTCATAATAGAAAAGTTTATTGGATTTCAGCGCAAAAAAAGAGGAGACTGAAATTCCAGTCTCCCCCGGCGGCCTCTGCCGTCAGCCTTCAATGGCGATCCGTTTGTTTTCTTCCACCTTCTGCGCTTCCTTCTTCGGTACGGTGAGCTTTAAGATTCCGTTTTCAAACTTGCCCCGGATATCCTCTTCCGTCAGACCTTCGCCCACATAGAAGCTTCTGCTGCAGCTTCCCGCATAACGCTCCTGGCGGATCAGGCGGCCTTTCTTATCCTGCTCGTCCTTGTCCAGCCCTTTGGCTGCGGAAATGATCAGGTAACCGCCCTTCAGCTCCGCGCTGACCTCATCTTTCTTAAAGCCCGGCAGGTCGATGTCCAGCTCATAGCAGTCCTCCATCTCCCTTACATCGGTTTTCATCAGGTTCTTGGCGTTCTTGCCGTACAGCGGGTTTCTCTTTCCAAAGAATTCTCTCTCAAAAGGAAAATCCATCCAATCGTCAAATAAGTTCTCTCCGAAAATACTAGGCATCAACATACATCATTCCTCCATTCCATTGATATCCTTGTATCATTTTATCTATATGAAAGAACTGAGGAAAATGATCGGTTCCGGATTCAGGACCCTTCGCTTTCTCTCTTCCTTTGTTCTACGTGTAATATAACACACATTATTAGCACTGTCAAGAGGTGAGTGCTAATTTTTTTTAATTTTTTCTCTGTTTTCCATAAAATAGCCTGCAGCTTCCTTTTTCCAGTTTTCAGATAAGGAAAAAGCAGGAAATCATTTCTGATTTCCTGCCCAGACTGTAGACAAAGTTGGTGCTGGAGGCAATCTCCAGCACCACTTTTCTATTCTGATTAAATTTTTTCCTAAATCATGTAAGTTTGTTTGAATCCTTCTGTTTTTTTCTCCCTATCTGCTAAGATTTTTGCCAGTTTTTTCAGGTTCATAACAGCAAAAGTAAGCCCGGCTTTCATTTCCATCCGTGCTTTTCCTATGTACTGCGTATATCGAAAACCATGCTGCTCTTTCGCAGTCCCGAAGATTCGTTCTATCGTTTCCTTCCGTAATTCGTAAATCTGCTTGTTCCCAATCGTATGACGGATCTCTTCCGCTTTTTCCATATATTCTTCCCACACATGGCGGGTAACCACTTTTACATGGTCTTTACTCTCTGTACATTGTTTCAGACTCGGGCATTCCTCGCACACCTGTCCACAGCTTTTGTATTCTTTATAACCTTCTCGGTTGGTTGTACTGTATGACAATATATGGTTTTCAGGACAGATATAACAGTCATAGTATTCATCATATACATACTCATATTTCTGGAAGAATCCTTTTTTGGTCATGGGCCTTTTGTACGGGAATAAA
>CALWEP010000041.1 GCA_944377325.1 uncultured Lachnospiraceae bacterium | reverse complement strand
TAAGAAACAGACGAGATTGTCGCCATAAACGGAGGTTGCCTCCAGACCAATGACAACGTCTGTAAGGGATTCAGAAGTGATAGCTGAAAGGATGCGCTTCACAAGCTGCCGGGAACCATCTCTGGAATTGGGGACCGAGAAGCTACTGTGTTTGGAGCCATCGGGCTTCATCAGATAAGCCACGTTGGATTTGCTGCTCACATCAATACCGACGTAAAGCGGGCTCATAGGATCACCTTCTTTCGTAAGAGTATTCGTGGTCAATCGGCTTGGCAATACCCCCGATCATGGAGCATCAACACCCTCGCAATATCAGAATTCGGTCGGAGATGGGCGGATGCGAACCCCGCTGCAAAAGGGTCACCCATGAACTCCAACAAACAGCCAGCTGGTTTGAAGTTAACATCCATGTCAGGGGAACAGACTTTCCAATGAAGTAACCACAGGGGTTCAACAGGAGGTGGAAGAACTATTGCCTGATTGACACAGAGATCAATTATATCATGGGTATGACCAAACCGATTGATCTTATTCCTATTTATTCAGTTATCAAAGAACTAAGTAACTATTAACTATAAACTTATTATACGAGGAGAATTGAATGATGAAAAAATTATATGCTCTTGCCTTATCCTTAACCGCCGCATTTTCGCTGGCTGCCTGCAGCGGCTCCCTGTCCGCCTCTTTTCTGCCGGAAGCTCCGTCTCAGACCGTTTCCCTCCGCTCCCTTAACGGGGCGAAGGAATGGATCGACCTGGAAGTTCCCTACGATCCTCAGCGGCTTGCCGTTCTGGATATGGCTGCCCTGGATATCATCGACTCCCTGGGACTGGGAGACCGGGTGGTGGGAAGCGCGGAAATCTCCGTTGACTACCTTTCCGCCTACTCTCCCGATGACTCCCACGGTATTGCCAACCTGGGTACTATCAAATCCGCCGATCTGGTGGAGACAGCCGCTTGCCGCCCGGATGTGATCTTCATCGGCGGAAGACTCAGCTCCGTCTACGATGATCTCTCCTCCATCGCTCCGGTCATTTATCTTTCGGTGGACCCGAAGGACGGCGTTCTCACGGCCACGGAGGCCAATGCCTCCGCCATCGCTTCCCTCTTCGGCCTGGAAGATCAGGTGAGCTCCATGATGGACGGCTTCCGGGAGCGGATCCGTGCCGTCGAGGAAAAATATAAAGGAAAAACAGCCGCCGTCGGCATTTACAGCGGTTCCTCCTTCAGCCTTCTGGGCGACGACGGGCGCTGTTCCATCATCGGCACCTCCCTGGGCTTTTCCAATGTAGGAAATTCCTCCGGAGCCGCCACCAGCACCCACGGAAACGAAGCCTCCTGGGAGACTATCGTGAATCTGGATCCGGAATACCTGTTTGTTCTGGACCGGAACGCAGCCATAAACAGTTCCGGAGATGGAGCCGCTGTCCGGGACGCGGTGGAAAACGGCCTGATCCGGGAGCTGGATGTGTATAAGAACGGAAATATCGTCTATCTGGCCCATCCCAACGTCTGGTATACGGCGGAGGGAGGCATCCGGGCGCTGGACATAATGCTGTCGGATGTGGAGCAGGAGCTGATGCAGACGCAGGAATAGCCCTCAAACGCAGAACAGGGTGCGCCGTCCCCGGCGCACCCTGCTGTTGTTTTTTCTGTTCTGTTTTACGGCACATATCCCGTTCCGTTGCAGGCCATACATTTCACCTGTCCCGTTCCGCCGCAGTTGCTGCAGATATGATTGCCTGCCATACCGCTTCCCTGACATACAAAGCAGTGATTGCTTCCTCTTCCCGCACAGCTTCCGCAAAGCAGACCTACCTTCGTTCCGGAAGAAGAGCTGCCGGAGGAGGTGGTATTTCCAAGACCGGTAAAGCCAAAGCTGCTTCCCTCATAAGCAATCGCAACCTCCGAGAGCTGCATGATTGCAGATTCCTTTTCATCCACCCAAAGCAGGTAATAACGGTACGAATCACTTGCCTGGGGAAGTCCGAAATAGAAATCCGTCGCGTTCACATCCTGCATGGTACTGTCATCCGTCACCGTATCCAGCAGCACCCAGCTTCCGTCATAGGGATCCGGGAGATAGGACGCACTGCTTCCGTAAACTCTCCAGGACTTGGGATTTCTGCCCGCATACTGACTGTTGTCATTTCCTGTCACCAGATGATATCCTATGGCCGACGTGGGAGAAGACATCTCTATCACTACCCAGGGATTGGAAGAAGAAGTACACCACTTGGTAGACGCCTTGCCGTCCGTCACATTTCCAAAGCCTTCCGTACCGTTTACTCCTTTTGATCCGTCCGCCGCGTTCTGCAGCACCTGGCTGCCTCCCGGATATTCCAGAATCAGCTCGGAAAGCTGCATAATTCCGTTTTTGTCATCGACCCAGAGCATATAGTACTGATAAGCCGGCGCCGCCTGACCCAGACCGAAATAATATCCCTTGGAATTTTTCCCTTCCATCACCGTATCGTCCACAATCGTGGAAATCAGATTCCAGCCCCCGTAATTTTCATCGGGATCGGAAGAAGGATTGCAGCCGTACAGTCTCCAGGATTTGGGATTTCTTCCAGGATACTGCTTGGTATCATTTCCCGTTACCAGAGTATAGCCCGTGATGGATACAGGCGAGTCCAGTTTAAAAATCACATAGGGATTCTCGGCCCTTACACACCATTTCGTACCGACGCTTCCGTCAAAAAGATTTTCAAATCCTTCTCTGGAATTCACCCCTTTGGACCCGCTTACCGCCGTAGGCGTTGCCGCCCAGACCGTCCCGGCAAAAAGGACCGCTGCCGCTGCCGCCGCCAGGATCAGCTTTGCCGCCTTTTTTCCTTTATGAAACAGACTGTTCATAATAATTCCCCCTAGTATAGTAATGGTGTAGTCAATAAGACTACTCGGTTAATAAGTTTCTATGATTAAATAACAGAAGAAGGTGTTCTTCCTTCATCAGA
>CALWEP010000040.1 GCA_944377325.1 uncultured Lachnospiraceae bacterium | reverse complement strand
TCCATCCTTTCTCTCCGCCCACAGGCAGCGTCTCTCCGTTAATATATTTTCCGGCCCCTTCGTCGTCTTCACTGAGTCCGCACACCCGGGAGACCTCCGTCTCCTTCAGGGCCGCCGCCAGTCCGTGGGCCGGCTCCAGCCGGTTTTTCCTGACGGATGCCACATGAAGCCCGGGCCGCAGCACCTTCAGTCCGGAAAAGTCCGGCATCTCCTCAGGGAGAAGGTAAATCTGCTCTCCGAACAGCACCCACTCCTCCCTGTCTCTGAGCCATTCCGCTCCCGGGCAGATCTCCGAAATCATCTGTTCCAATCCTTTTCTCAGGGTTTTGTCCTTCAAATAGGACGGCATCCGCCGGGGAACGCTGCCTGCCGCAGTTCCCCGCTTTTCCAGCAGCGCCAGGAAATGCCCCTCCCCTTCTGCTTTGTGAGGCCAGATGCGGAAGGTCCGGGACAGCCCTTCCTCCCTGCCTTCCGTCCACTCCGGTCTTCCCGGAGACAGGCCGGGAAGGGGGGACACATCCGCAATGCAAAACTCCTCATGAGACTGAAGAAACCGCTCCACGGCTCCCTCGTCCTCCTCAGGCGCAAAGGTGCAGGTAGAATAGATCAGGCGGCCGCCCGGGCGCAGCATGGAGGCCGCACAGTCCAGGATCTGCTGCTGGCGATCGGCGCACAGTCTTACATTCTCCGGGCTCCACTGATCTTTTGCCTCCTCGTCCTTGCGGAACATTCCCTCGCCGGAGCAGGGAGCGTCCACAATGATCCGGTCAAAAAAGGCCGGGAAAAAGGGGACCAGAGCTGCAGGGGCGGCGCAGACGGCCACTCCGTTCCTGCAGCCCATTCTCTCCATATTCTGAGACAGAATCCTGGCTCTGGCCGGATGGATCTCATTGCTTACCAGCAGTCCTTTTCCCTGCATCCGGGAAGCCGCATGGCTCGTCTTTCCTCCGGGAGCCGCGCAGAGATCAAGAATACGCTCCCCCGGCCTGGGATCCAGCACGGCTGTCACCGCCATGGCGCTGGGCTCCTGGATATAATAGGCTCCCGCCTCATGCAGCGGCGATTTTCCCGGCCTCTGCTCCCGGCCATAGTAAAACCCCTCCTCCGCCCAGGGCACAGGCTCCAAACCGAAGCGGGAAACGATCTTTTCAAACGCCTCTTTTTCCCCCTTCAGGTAATTGGCCCTCAGGCCCTGGGACCGCTCTTTTTCGTAGCTGGCGGCAAATGCCTCATATTCCTCTCCCAGCAGTCCTTTCATTCTCTCCACAAACGCTTCCGGAAGTCCTGTCATTCCAATCCTCTCTGTCTTCTCAGACCATATCCAGGAAAATATCTCCAGCTCTCTGTGATGCTTTTCGGGGAATACTGTGAACATAAAGGAGATTTTTCCATGATTTATGATTTTTTCGCCTACTGTTTTATTCCGGCAGCCTCCGTCTGGTTTGCCTGGGAAACCGACTGGACGGCTACCAATTTTTCCATTCTGCGCAACAGCAGTGAAAAGGAAGCCCTGTTCCTTTCCTGGGGAGCCGCGCTGATTCTCTGTTTCGCCCTATGGTTTAGGGATCTGTCCCGCCGCCTTCTTCCCCCGCGGGCAGCCTCTCCCTTAGTCCGGGCAGCCTGTCTGGCTCTGATTCTGGCGCTGGCCACTCCCTACCTGCCGGAGCGTTTTCCCTTCTGGTCTCAGGTACACTTTCTGTGCGCCTTTCTCTCTCCGATACTCTTTCTCTCCGGCCTTCTCCTGCTGCTTCTCAGCTATCGCCGGGAGAATCCCGGAATCGCCCGGCGCTTTCTCCTCGGCTTCTGGCTCATCTCAGCCGTCTCCCTTTTTCTCCTCTGGAAGGACGGAATGGTCACCAGCGGCCTGGAGATTTTCTTCGGCTCCGCCTGCTCCGTATTTCTGCGGCGGTTTCACCGAAGAGTCGTACAATGAGACCGGCTCTTCAAGAAGAAAGCCGCATACCTTTCCGATATGCGGCTTCTGCCATCCTTAAAACTCTACCTTATCTTCCGGATCTCCGATTCCGTCATTTACCACATAGTAGGCAACGGACTCTTCCGGCTTGATGTATAAGTGGATGCTTTTCAGCTCCGCTCCTTTGTGCTTCTCTGCGAAGTCCTTCTTGGCAGCCTCCAGCACTTCCTTTGCTACGATCTGTCTTCCGTTGAACTCGATCACAACCTCTGCCTGGGGCTCAGCCTTAGCGGCAGTTTTTGCTGCCGGCTTCTTTGCGGCAGTCTTGGCTGCGGTCTTTGCCGGAGCCTTCTCTTCGGTCTTGGCTGCAGCCTTTGCCGGAGCCTTCTCCTCAGCCTTGGCTGCTGTCTTTGTTTCCGCCTTTGCAGCTGTCTTTGCCGCCGTCTTTACAGCCTCTGCTGTCTTGGCAGTCTCAGACTTGGTGCTTACTTTTCTGGATGTCATAACTTTTCCTCCTCGTAATCTTTTCCCTATATATTCAAGTTTCACAAGATGTCAATTTCTAGGAATTACCGAGGAGATTATACCCCCGATCATTCCTTTTGTCAACACACCGCCGTTTTTCCGGCCCTCCGCTCCCCTGAAAACCGGCCTGTCAGCCTCTGCTTCCTCAGCCTTTATCCAGATAAGGAAGGATCCTGCGGTACTCTTTTTCCAGCTCCTCCGCGGTAATCCGGCAGTTGGCCGGACTGGTGGAGGGAAGGGCCTCCGCATCCATCCCTGTCTGTTCCCGGCAGAAGCGGCGATAGAGAGCAGCCGCTTTGGTTCCTGTGGCGAACACGGCGCGGATATCAGCCTGCTCCAGTATTCTTCTCATGTCATTGGCCTCCGGATCGCGAATGGACGAATCGTCCGCCCCGCGGATCCGGCAGCTGGCCAGCACATCCCACAGGGCAATTCCGTGGCTTAAAACCATGGCTTTCTTCTCCTCAATGGTTTCCGGACAGGCTTCCCCCAAAACGGAGGCCAGAACCGGCCAAAACCGGTTTCTGGGATGACCGTAATAAAATCCCTGTTCCCTGGATTTGGGAGAAGGCATGGTTCCCAGAATGAGTACCTTGGAATTTCGGTCATATACGGGAGGAAACCGGTGCTCCACTCTCTCCGTCACGGCCGCACAAGCCTTTCTGCCTTCATCATATGTCCGGCCAGCTCGTACATATTCGTCACTTCGCCCGCCTTCAGTCTGTCCAGCATGCCGAAATGATTCAGGCAGGTGCCGCAGGACAGCAGCTTCACGCCCCGCCTTTCCAGTTCCTTCAGATCCTCCAGCACACCGGAGCCTTCCACTGTGAGAAAAACTCCTCTGTTGTAAAACAGGACCACTTCCGGAAGCTGGTCCTGCTCCGTCACGGCATAGACAAAGCCTTTCATCAGCAGCCGCCCCAGTTCCTCGTCACCGCTTCCCAGGCAGTCGGAAGAAAGGACCAGCACCGTACCCGCCGCAATGGGGCCGGACGGTTTTTCCGATGCTGCCGTCTGCTCCTTCGGCTGCACTGCCGGCTGCTCTTTCGGCTGCACCGCCGGCTGCTCCTTCGCTATTTCCGGAATTTCCTCAGGGCTGTCCAGGCTGCAGGTTTCGCATTTCGGCTCCTCCTGCTCCCGGACCGTTTCCGTCTCCTTTTCCTCTTCTTGATTTTCATGGAAAATATCAAAGTATTCGTCCACACCCCTCAGGTTCTCCGGTCCCACCAGAATTAAAACCTCAAACTCTTTTTCT
>CALWEP010000039.1 GCA_944377325.1 uncultured Lachnospiraceae bacterium | reverse complement strand
CCTCCGGCTTCCTTCAGACCCCACCTCACGCTGACGTCCTTGCCATTGGCTGCACCCTTCCCACTGCCGGGCGGGTCAGGGACTTTCACCCATTAGAACGTGCGCCCGCCGGGCGCACCAAAAAAACACCCTGAAGGCTTCGGATTTCCGCTCCGAAATGCCCTCAGGGTGTTTGCTTTTATTCTGAAGCCAGCGCTCTTCCCAGAGCTCTGCATTTTTCCAGTCCGTCTTCATCCGGAATGGAATAGATTTTCAGACCGGCTCCCTGACAGATATCCGCCCCGTCTCCTGCGGTGCGCTCCGTCCAGTCATCCATCCACTGTCCCTCCTCGCTCCATTCATGAGAGCCGAACAGAGCTACCTTTTTTCCCTTCAGCCCTTTCTCCAGTTCTGCGAAGAAGGGTTCAAACTCGCTTTCCTCCAGCTCCTCCGCTCCCATGGCCGGACAGCCCAGAGCCAGTCTGTCATAAGCCAGCGCCGCCTCCGGCGCCGCCTGGGAAACGTTTGTCACATCCACCTCCGCTCCCGCTGCCGCCGCTCCTTCGGCCACTGCGTTGGCCATCATCTCCGTATTGCCCGTTCCCGACCAGTAGATCACCGCGATTTTCATTCTCTTTATCCTCCTTATTCCATATAGTATCTATACTTTCAGGCCGCCGGTTCCGTGTAAAACATATCGTAGATCCTCACTCCCGAATTGAGTCCCTTCAGGATCCCGTCGCGCACCCTTTCCCAGCGCCTGCACCATGCCTTTGCCCGCTCCACATCGGAATAAACCTTCCAGTAGCAGGAATACAGATAGTTTTGTCCCCGATTTTCTATAAAGCCCCGCACATCCTCCGCCGGATATCCCAGAAACAGGCCGATCTCATGGGGAAATCCCCCCTGCTGCCTGGATTCCCGAATTCTGCGGCTGAGAAGCTCCAGAATCTCCTCCAGACTGTCATCTCCGCGATACCCTTCCTTTTCCAGCATCTCCCGGATCTCCGGACGGCGCAGCTGCTTCCTCAGAAGGGTAGGCCGGTATACCATAATCAGGCAGCTGCGGGAACACTCACAGAGTACTCGGAAAGCCAGATCTCCGTTCCGGAACCTTTGGCCGTAGAGTTCTGTCAGCTCCCTGACGCTGAAGCCTTCTTCCTCTGTCTGAGCCGGAAAAGTGATAATATTAGCCGGCTTGATCCCTGCCATGGCAGGCGCCCCGTGCTGGGCAAGCTGTCTCTCAAATGCGGAAATTGTCATTCCTGTCCTCCGTTCTGCTTCCTGCTGCTATTAGTTAGGTATCCCTAATTTCATAATATACCATAGCACATTCTTTTCCTTTCGTCAATATATTTGAGAATGATTTTCATTTATATTTTTGCAAAAAAAGAGCCGGACTATCTCCGACTCTCCGATTTTATCACTTTCTTGATCCGGATCGCTTCCGTGGGGCAGACTGACCGGCAGTCTCCGCACCGGATGCACTCCATGCTGTTAGGCTTCTTCCAGACGGGAATATCCATGCCGCAGGTCTTCTGACAGGCGCCGCATTCCACGCACTTTTCTTCGTCAACATGAAAACGGTACAGGGAAATGGGATTGAAACAGCCGTATACTGCCCCCAGAGGACAGACATACTTGCAGAACGGCCGGTAATACTTCACCGAAAGCAGAACCACCGCCAGAAGAAGGAACAGTTTCCAGCCAAACAGCATTCCGGCCGCCGACCGCAGTCCGGAATTGACCGCCAGCAAAGGCAGCCCTCCAAACAGCGTTCCGCTGGGACAGATATATTTGCAGAACCAGGGCTCCCCCATGCCGGTCACAGTCACAGACACCGCTGCCGGCAGAATCAGAACAAACAATGCCAGTATTCCGTATTTAAGCCAGATCAGCCGACGGTGCCCCGGCATATTTTTCTTCTTTTTCAGCAGCGGAATCTTGTGAAGCAGATCCTGGACCAGACCGAAAGGACAGAGCCAGCCGCATATGAACCGCCCCAGCGCCGTACCGAACAGCAGGAGAAAACCGAATACATAGCAGGAAATCCGGAATTTTCCGCTGTCCATCACCGCCTGCAGGGATCCGATGGGACAGGCCCCCAGCGCGCCGGGACAGGAATAGCAGTTCGGGCCGGGCACGCAGACCGTCTTCGTCTTTCCCCTGTAAATATGCCCTTCTAAAAATCCCGCTCCGTAGCCGTTGGTAAGGGCGAACCAGGCAGCCTGGATCCAATGGCGTCTGATTCCCCCTTTTTTCCCCTTACCCAATTCCGATACACTCCAGGCAGATATTTGCCGCTTTCGTAAATACCAGGGCAGCCTCCCCCCGCAGCGCTCCTGCCAGAAGAAGAAGCGCTCCCCCTGCCAGCAGCGCTCCCCGGATCATTCGAATCTCTTTTTCGTTCCTCTCTCTCATTCCGCCTCCTGCCGTACCTGCTCCAGCTTTTCGTCGATCACTGCCAGCCAGCTGTCCTTATCCTTCGCTCCCATATCTGCCAGCCCTACCTGCTTTCCTTCCCTGTCCACAAATATCGTGGTGGGCACGGCGCTTACCCGGGGAAGCAGATCCGTAAAGATCTCCCCGGTCGGCAGGATATGAAGGTAATCCGCTCCCGTTTCTTCGATGATCTCCTTGGCGGACGCCACCGTATCCGTCAGAGCCTGTCCGTCTCCATCCACCGCGTCCGTACAGATTCCCACAATCTGAAAGCCTTTTTCCTCATACTCCTCCGCAATTTCCCCCAGTTCCGGCATTTCCTGAATGCAGGGGCCGCAGAATGTACCCCAGAGATTAATCATTGTCAGGTCATAATCTGCAAATATGGCTTCATCCACCGGATTTCCATCCAGATCCTCTGCGGTAAAATCCTCAAACACAGCCACCTGGCTGCTTCCCCTGCTCTCCTCTCCGCTGCCTGTCTGACCGCAGCCCGCCGTTCCCAGCAGCGCTGCAATCCCCAGCGCTCCCAGCAATCCTGCGGTTCCGTTCTTCTGAAGAATATTGTGAAGTCTTATCATGTATCCCGTTTTTCCTCCTTTTTGTTTTTCTTTTTTTCCTGGCGCTTCTGCCTGTTTCTTTCATTTCTTTTTATTCTGGCTTCTTCCTTTTTCCGGCTGATATCGGCTGCCCCTTCTTCATCTACGGGTTTAATGGTTCTTACTGCGAATATCCTGCCGTCCTCTGCCTTTTTGATCCGGATTTTACCCTTATGCAGTCCGTGTTCCCTGCAGTAAGCCAGACAAATATACGCTTTTTGCCCTGAAGGAAACCATCGGATTTTTTTTCTCATGGTCTTCCGGCACTGAGTGCACACCATATCCGTTACCCTTCTGTCGGCCACAGCGTCCTCCCTGGTGTCGAAGGCTCGCGATACATATTTGGTATATCCCGGAAACTGAAGCAGCAGTTCTTCCTTCCTGCTCTCCGGAAGCCGGTAATAATCCACGGAAATATATGGCTCCGCCTTTTCCCAGTCCAGCTGCTTCATTACCGCCGCCGTATAGCAGGCGTCGTCATAAGCCTGATGAAACGGACGGTCCTCCTCCAGTCCCAGCTCTTTTACCGCCGTATCCAAAGCCTTTTTTTCTTTTCCCCCCTCCCGGAAAAGTCCGTACAGCTTCTGGATATCGTAGTAGAGAAACGGTCGGGGAAACGGATTTTCCATACCGAAATAGGCGATATTTCTCTGCAGCTCCGTCAGATCCATCGGTCCCCAAGTGCAGTACACCGCCTCTTTTCCGCACCACGCTTCAAATTCTTTCATAACCTCAGGAAAAGGTCTGCCCTTTTCCTGAAGCTCTTCCATTGTCATATGGGTCACCTCAGATATTTTGAAGTGAAGCTCCCCATATACCTGAGGGCTTACCAGGCTTGAAAAGGAGGCTGTGGTTTCCATCCGTTCATGCAGCTTTACCGCCCCGATCTCGATGACCTCAAAAGGCAGGCTTTCCTCTGCCGTTTCTTTTCCGTAAGGGTTCTGATTCCATTCTAAATCCAATACTACATATTCTTTCATAATGTCTGCATTATATAATAGATCGGCCGGAATGGCAAGGCGAAGACGCCCCGCCCGTTTTCGGCGTATTTCTCATTGACGAATTCCCCTCCTTGTTGGAAAATAGAGCTATGTTTGTTGATATAAGGAGAATGCTTATGAAACCCTGTGTATTATTGATCCCGTTCCTGACCGCCGCCCTGCTCACCGGCTGCGGCTCATCCAAATACCACGACCCGTCTCTGACCGCCGCTTATGCCGCAGAAACCGAAGCGGCGGCCGAATCTGAAGCGGAGACTGAAGCCAAAACAGAGACCGTCGGTCCTGCGGATGACATAGAGGAGTCCTCGGCCGCCGCTCAGGCAGCCGGCGAATCGGAGGCCGCTCCCCTGTCTGTCTCCGTTCTGTTTGCCGGAGACATTCTTTTTTCCGACCATGTGCTGAACGCTTATTCCAAAGCCGGAGGAGTGTCCGGCATTCTGGACGAAGGCTTCCGTTCCGCAATTGCGGACGCCGACTATTTCGCCGCCAATGAGGAATTTCCGTTCAGCAGCCGGGGAACGGCTGCTCCGGATAAGCAGTACACCTTCCGCCTTCCGGAAGAAAAAGTCTCCATTATGAATGAGCTGGGAGTGGATTTGGTCACTCTGGCCAACAATCACGCCCTGGATTTCGGCACAGATGCCCTGCTGGACACCTGCTCCACCCTGGATCAGGCGGGAATCCTCCATGTGGGAGCGGGAGCCAATTCCGAAGAAGCCAGAAAACCTGAGATTGTTGAACTCAATGGAATACGGATAGGCTTTATCGGGGCCTCCCGGGTAATCCCCGTCAGCTCCTGGACGGCCGGAGCCAATTCTCCCGGTATGCTCACCGCCTATGACGATACTCTGCTGCGCCGGACCATCGAGGAAACCCGCCCCCTCTGCGACTACCTGGTCGTATATCTTCACTGGGGTGTGGAGCGGGCGGAAATGCCTGTGGACCACCAGACTTCCCTGGGCCGCCGCTGCATTGATTCCGGAGCCGATCTGGTGATCGGAAGCCACCCCCATGTTCTCCAGGGACTGGAATACTACGAAGGAAAGCCCATCGTATACAGCCTGGGCAACTTTATCTTCGGCAGCAGCATTCCCAAAACCATGCTTCTGGAACTCACTCTGGAAAGCACCGGAGAAGACCGGCTCTCTCTTTCTCCCTCTCTCCGCCTGATCCCCGGAACCTCATCCGGAGGCTTCACCAGACGTCTCACCGACCAGGGAGAGATAAACAGCTTCTTTCAGTACATAGAAAGCATCTCCTTCGATATTGCCGTGGATGAAAACGGCCTGATCATTCCGAAGCAGGAAGGAGGCGGTTCTCAGTGACCGGAATCGGAACCATTGTCAATACGGGAGCCGTCATAGCAGGCGGTCTCCTGGGAATTACCTTTAAAAAAGGTCTGACTCAGAGATTTCAGGACACCATCATGCAGGCCGTCAGCCTGGCTGTCATGTTCATCGGAATCTCCGGCGCCCTGGAAAAGATGCTGACCATAGAGGGGAACGGTCTGGCCGCCGGAAAAACCATGATGTGCGCCGTTTCCCTAGCCGTGGGATCCGCAGCCGGAGAGTGGCTGAATATTGAAAAGAAATTCGTCTCCTTCGGCGACTGGCTCAGGAAAAAAACGGGACGGGAAAGTGATTCCATGTTCATTGACGGCTTTGTCACTGCCATCCTGACCATCTGTGTGGGAGCCATGGCCATAATCGGCCCCCTTCAGGATGGCCTTTCCGGAGATCCGTCCATGCTGTTTACCAAGGCTCTCTTAGACGGAATCATTGTGGCCATTTTCGCCGCCGCTTTCGGCGCGGGAGCCATATTTTCCGCAGTCCCCCTGTTTCTGTTTCAGGGAACCGTTACCCTTCTGGCCAGGGTCATCCAGATCTTTCTCACCCAGGCCATGATCGACAATATGTCCATGATCGGATCCATGCTGATCTTCTGTGTGGGCGCAAACGCCATTTTTCCCGTAAAAATCAAAGTGGCCAATATGCTTCCGGCTCTGGCTGCCGTCATTGTCTATACGGCAGCAGCGGGAATGTAAAAAATATTTTCCCGATATGAATGGTTTTCCCTTTTTCAATCGTATTATAAGTGAAGAACATAAAAAGCATATGAAAACGGAGGAAATCAGATATGAAAAAAATAACGGCAGGAATTGCGGCGGCAGCCATCATACTTACTTTGGGAACCACCAGCGCTTTTGCGGCGGGCCGCTGCTTCAGACAGAACTTCTATGACGGAAACGGAGACGGTATCTGCGACAACCGCGGCTCTTCCCTCTGCGGAAGGCAGAATGGCTGCAGTTTTATGGACGAGAACGGAGACGGCATTTGTGACAACTACGGTACCGGAACCTGCCGTCACGGCAGCGGCGCAGGATGCCGCGGAGGATACTGCAGATAGAAACGAGGTTTCACCATGCGGAGCGAACAGGAAATAAACAGAGCTCTGGACTTGTATTCCGATACAGTCCGGCGGCTCTGCATGATTCATCTGAAAAATAAGGATGACACGGAGGACATATTTCAGAATGTGTTTCTGAAGTATGTCCTTAGCTCCGTTGCATTTGAAAATGAGGAGCACGAAAAGGCCTGGTTTATCCGGGTCACCATCAATGCCTGCAGAGATCTGCTGCGGAGCTTTTTCCGCAGCCGCACTGTATCTCTGGATGAGGTGCTGGACCGGCCCGGTCCCATTTTCCCCGATCATCGGGAGGTACTGGAAGCCGTTCTTTCTCTTCCCGGAAAATACAGGGATGTGGTCTATCTTCACTATTACGAAGAATATACCGCTCCCCAGATCAGCCGGATCTTAGGAAAAAATGTAAATACCGTCTATACTCTCCTGGCCCGTTCCAGACAGATGCTCCGGGAGAAGCTGGGAGGTGATGAATATGGACAATAGGATAAAAGAAGCCTTCGGCTCCGTCCACGCGGAAGAATCACTGAAGGAAAAAACCCGTTCCCTTCTGGCAGACAGAACTGCCTCACGGAACAGAAGGGCATCAGCCCTATTCCGAAAGCTGGCTCCGGCAGCCGCCTGCCTGCTCCTCTTCCTTGGCGGAGCCAGATGGCTCTACTTCACTCCCACAGCAAGCATCAGCATAGACATCAATCCCTCCATCGAGCTGAACGTCAACCGATTTGACCGCGTCATATCGGCAGAGGGCGTCAATGATGACGGAAAACAGCTGGCAGACAGCCTGCAGCTCACCTTCGCAGGTTACTCCGAAGCCTTGACCCGGATCCTGGAAAGCGATCAGATCTCTTCCCTTCTCGCTGATGACGCCCAGCTGTCCATTACTGTCGTAAGCACCGGCAGTACCCAGTCCGCCCGCCTGCTTTCTGCCGCAAAATCCTGCGCTGCAGGACACAAAAACACCCACTGCTACGCCGGAAACTATCAGGAACTGGAGGCAGCCCATCAGTGCGGCCTTTCTTACGGCAAATATCGGGCCTTTCTGCAGCTTCAGGAAACTGATCCGGACATCACTCCGGAAGAAGTAGGCGGAATGACCATGAAGGAACTTCAGGACCGGATCGACGGATGCAGCTCTTCCGGGCAAGACTCCTGTCAGACCTCCGGACACGGTCATCATAAACACGGCCGCAATCCCTAGCGGAACTGCCGGCACAGCCGGTTATCGCCTATGAAATCACTCCCGTCATTCCCGTGCCTGTCACAGTCCTTTAATTTTATGACAGTGTCCGCCTTCTGCGGACAGCAAAAAAACTGCCGGCTGTCTTTTGACAGCCGGCAGAGCTTATTTTATCGAATGCTCCCACCGTGAATCGAACACGGAATTGAGTCTTAGGAGGACCCCGTTATATCCATTTAACTATGGAAGCATTTCACGGTTTCCATCACAGAAACCGCAACAATATTATTATATCAGAAAAAAGCCATTCGTCAAGCCTTATTCCCGTCAGGCCGGAAACTCCTGAAAACGCACATATCCCTGCATCCAAATCTGTCCTTTAAACCGCCGTCCCACCTCCGGCTCTCCCAACAGATCCGCCTTGGCAATACCCACATGGAACAGGAGGTCACTGCTCTCCACAGTCAGATCATAAACCTCTTCTCCTGTCAGACTGTTCACTTTTGTATCCACCTTTTTGATCTCTCCGATCACGGAATACTGGTCACATTCAATTCCGCAGGGCATAAAGCAGGTTTCTACAATGGAATAAATATCTTCCTTTATCATTCTCTTTGATATTTTGGAATACAGATCCATATCCTCGATGGTGAGCGTCTCCATGGCATCTTCATCGCCGTTTTTAGCCGCCTCAATCAGACTGTTTCTGTCTCTGGCAGCTACCTTGGAAAGCTCGATCTGCTTTGCCGTCTTTTTCAGCGGCAGAAGAACCTTTCCGCTCAAGGCAAGACCTGTAAGATTTGCTCCGGCAATCTTGTGAAAATCGTTGTCCATTTTCATTTCCCGGTACTCCAGCAGGTTATCCAGAAAGAAAATAAGAGAAATTCCCACCCGGTACTCATCCAGAAGCCCTGCATAGCTTTCTTTTTCCGTATGACGCTGAACGGAGCAGTCTGCCGAAGATGACAGGTCTTTGCTTCGAAGATAGGGATAGTAAAATTCTCTCCGAAATCCTCCGTCCCGGTCCATTTCTCCGAATATGGCAATTCCCATGCCGGGAGCTGTCTCCCCGCGGAATTCACACAAATTGGAATCCTCTCCTATGGATATTCTTCGCTTCTCCGTGGGGTTTTCTATGATCTGCTGCAGGAGCTTCTCCACCTCCTGATTATTTTTATACCCTGAGAACCCGATGGATCGTAAAAATTTATGCATACTGTCACCTTCTTTGCTCTTAAATTTCAGATTTTCACTCTTATTTCAGACAAACATGAGGCGAAGAACCACTCCGCCTCATGTGTTAAACCATATTATATACTATTTACTCCAGGAATACAAGGAATATTCCTTAAAACTTTATGTTGACTTATACCAGTCCCTGGCTCATCATAGCTGCAGCCACTTTTTCAAATCCGGCAATGTTGGCGCCTGCCACATAATTGCCCTTTACGCCGTAACGCTCTGCCGCATCTGCTGCCTTTGCGTAGATATTGACCATAATATCTTTTAATCTGGAGTCAACCTCCTCAAAGGTCCAGCTCAGTCTTAAGCTGTTCTGGGACTGCTCCAGTCCGCTCACTGCCACGCCGCCGGCGTTAGCCGCTTTTCCGGGCATGAACAGAATGCCGTTCTCTACGAAGAAATCGGTTGCCTCTCTGGTGGACGGCATATTTGCTCCCTCTGCCACTGCAAAGCAGCCATTGGCCTTCAGAGTCTTAGCATCCTCCAGATTCAGCTCGTTCTGAGTTGCGCAGGGAAGAGCAATGTCGCAGGGGATGGTCCAGATACCCTTTCCTTCCGTATAAACTGCTCCTGCCACCTCATCCGCATACTCTTTCACACGTCCGCGGCGAACCTCCTTGATCTCTTTCATCACATCCAGCTTGATACCGTCCTTGTCATATACATAGCCGGTGGAATCGCTCATAGCCACTACCTTTGCACCTAAGCTCTGCGCCTTCTCCGTAGCATAGATGGCCACATTTCCGGAACCGGATACCAGCACATTCTTTCCTTCCATATCTTTTCCGTTGTGCTTGAGCATCTCTTCCAGCATATATACCAGACCGTATCCGGTAGCCTCCGTACGAGCCAGAGAACCTCCGAAAGTCAGTCCCTTTCCGGTGAGAACGCCCTCATACAGCCCGGTCAGTCTCTTATACTGGCCAAACATATAACCAACCTCACGGCCGCCTACACCGATATCTCCTGCCGGAACATCCGTATTGGCGCCGATATGGCGATACAGCTCCGTCATAAAGCTCTGGCAGAAACGCATTACCTCAGCGTCAGATTTTCCCTTAGGATCAAAGTTGGAACCGCCTTTTCCGCCTCCCATGGGAAGTCCGGTCAGAGAATTTTTCAGAACCTGCTCAAATCCCAGGAACTTCAGCACGCTCTGATTTACGGAAGGATGGAAACGAAGTCCGCCCTTATACGGTCCGATAGCGCTGTTAAACTGTACGCGGTAGCCTTTATTTACCTGTACCTTTCCCTGGTCATCCATCCACGGAACGCGGAAGCTGACGATTCTTTCCGGCTCAATAAAACGCTCCAGCAAACCGGCACTGCGGTACTTATCCTCATTTGCGTCAATCACCAGCTTCAGAGAATCCAGTACCTCCTTAGCTGCCTGGTGGAATTCCGGCTCACCCGGATTCTGCGTTACAACTCTCTCATACATTTCATCAACGTAAGACATAAATTTTTCCTCCTCGCAAATCAGATTGAAAAAGGCTGAAGGCCTTTTTTATTCCCAAAAGCGAACAAAAGCCGGGACGAACTCCGTCCCGGCTCCTTTGCCTCTGTAACATGGTATTAATTTTAATCATTCATTCCGCTAAAGTCAATTATTTCCTGGTATTGTACTTAAAAAAATACAATGTCAGTTCATTTTTGCTTCCCGATAACCCAAAGCCTGCTCCAAAGCTTCCTTTTCCTCATTTCCCAGAAGGGTTTCCGTCTGTCCTCTGTCAACCGGCTTTACATACAGATAACATCCTTCCCTGCTGTGTACGGAATTAATCACAAAACCTGAATTCGTATAATCCAGAAGAGCTAAAGCAAAGCTGAGCGTGCCGCCCATTCCCTTGAAAGCATTATATTTCACCAGACCGAACTTCTGATAGGAAGCCCTCTGATTTCTGTTTAAGGAACGGATCGCTTCCTTATTTGCCTTATCCTCAGACTTCAGATTCTTTATCTCTTCAATCTGTTCCATAATAATGTCTTCCAGGGTTTCCGCATCCCTTCCTCTCATAAAATAATCATAATTGCGGTACAGCTTTCTCGTATTCATGATACATATGATTACTGCAATGAGCAAAATCAAGGTAAGCGCTGCCAGTCCAATGATGATGTAGGCCGGATCCACCGGCCAGCTGCTTAAAATACTGCTTTGCATCTTCTGTCCTCACTTCCAATTTCTAATACTGCCTGATGGATTCAATCAATTCAATGATTCGATCCAACTCCGCGGGAGAATAGTATTCGATTTCAATTCTTCCCTTATTTTTATCCTTGCGGTTTATGGAAACCTTTGTTCCCATAATCGCTTTCATCTTTTCCTCCATGCTCTGGTAAGCCAGAGTAACCGCATCCGGCTCCGTTTCCTTTTCTTTTTCCTTTTTAGGCTTATTCAAAGCCTTTACCAGCCGCTCCGTTTCCCGAACGCTCAGACTTTCTTTTTCAATCCGCATTGCGGCTGCCAACTGATCCTCCGGATTTTCCAGCGCCAGCAGCGCTCTGGCATGACCGCTGGAAATCCTTCCTTCTGCAACCATGGATTGAACTTCCTTGTGAAGCTTTAAAAGTCTCATACTGTTGGTGATGGTGGTTCTGTTTTTCGCCACCCTTGCAGCAATCTCTTCCTGTTTAAGGTGAAATTCCTCCATCAGTCTCTGATAAGCCATCGCTTCTTCAATGGGATTCAGATCCTCTCTCTGCACATTTTCAATGAGAGCAATCTCCATTTTCTGCTGTCCGTCATATTCCCGTATTACAACGGGAACTTCTTTCAGCCCTGCTATTTTAGCCGCTCTCCACCTTCTTTCACCTGCAACAATCTCATAAAAACTGCCGTTTTTCTGAACAAGAAGCGGCTGGAGAATCCCGTACTGCTTAATGGAATCCGCCAGCTCCCGCAACTGTTCCTCGTCAAAATTTTTCCTCGGCTGTGTTTTATTTGGCTCCAAAGCAGATATTTTCAGAAATAATTCTTTTCCTATCTGCTCCTCTTTTTCTTTTCCTGCGGCAGACCTGACCTTTTCTTCTGCCGTTTCCGCCTTCGTATCCCCAATCAGCGCCCCAAGGCCTTTTCCCAATCCCGTCCTCTTTGCCATTATAACTCTTCTCCTCTTTTAATCACTTCCGCCGCCAGCATCCTGTAATCTTCCGCTCCTGCCGAACGGGTATCATATAGGGTGATGGGCATCCCATAACTGGGCGCCTCTGCCAGTCGCACATTTCTGTGGATCATTGTATTATAAATATTTTCATTCAGATTTTCCCGAACACTCTGCACAACCTCATTGGACAGATTCGTTCTGGAATCATACATGGTGAATACCACACCTTCTATCTCCAGTTTGGAATTCAATCCTTTCTTTACCAGCTGAATCGTTTTCATCATCTGATTCAAGCCTTCCAAAGCGTAATACTCGCACTGAAGAGGAACCAACACCGTATCAGCTGCTACCAGCGCATTTACGGTGAGAAGGCTGAGAGACGGAGGACAATCGATTATAATAAAATCATAATTTTTCTTTATCTTTCTGAGAAATCCCCTTAAAATTTTCTCCTTATCATCCATTTCCAGCAGCTCTATCTCCGCTCCCGCCAGATTTACGTTAGAGGGAAGCAGATCCAGATTCGGCTGAACCTCTTTTACAATACAATCAGACAGTTTGCATTCTCCAATAAGCAGCTCATATACGGTCTGCTCCAGGTTTTCCTTTTCCAAACCCAGACCGCTGGTTTCATTTCCCTGAGGATCAAAATCCACGGCCAATACTCTCTGTCCCGCTTCTGCCAGGGTTGCTGATAAATTAATTGCCGTTGTAGTTTTTCCTACTCCACCTTTTTGGTTCGCAATTGCAATGATTCTTCCCATAATTGAATCCCTTTCTTTCGTTCACGAAGAAGTATACCACAAATCATTTCATTTTCCTACCCTCATTTCCATGTTTCACGTGAAACTTTTTCTCCCATAATTTCCAAAAGATTATTTTTTCTCCCCCCATTGTAATATCTCTTTACATATTTTATAATGAATACATATTACAGATCAGGAGGTAATGCTTTGAAAACAAGAAATAAATTACTGACTCTCTTTCTGTTGGCTTCAAGCGGTGCCGCCGGTACGGCTCTTTTCAATAAAGGGATAAAACTGTCTGCAACTTCCCGCCATTTATCTGATATAGCAAAATCTCTTTGCTATTCGTGGCGTTTGGGAAAAATCCATTACACAAAAGGCGGTTCCGGTTCTCCCCTGCTCTTGATACATGATTTCTATTTTGCATCCAGCAGCTACGAATGGCATCGGCTTATTCATACCCTGCAGAAACATCATACCGTGTATACCATTGATCTTCTCGGTTGCGGTCGTTCTGAAAAGCCTAATCTTTCCTATACTAATTATCTGTATGTACAGCTGATCTGTGATTTCATTCGGTCAGAAATCGGTCACCGCACAGATTTGATTGTTACAGGAGAATCCTCCGCCTTTGCAGTTATGGCCTGCAGCAACGATCCGTCCCTTTTCAATAGAATTATGCTCATTAATCCCGGAAGTCTGCAGTCATTTTCCCAGTCTCCCAACAAGCACACCCGACTTTATAAATTTATTCTGGATACGCCTGTGCTCGGAACTCTTCTTTATAATACTGCCTGCAGCCGCAGTCAGATTCAGCAGACTTTTGAGGAGCAATATTTCTATAATCCATATTCTGCCCGTTCCGCCTATATTGATCACTATTACGAATGCGCTCACTTAGGTGAATGCCCGAAAGCCGTGTATTCCAGTCTGACATCAAACTACATTAAATGCAGCATTACTAATGCTTTGAAAAAAATTGACAACAGTATCTATATTTTAGGGGGAGAAGAAGAACCCAATATGGAAGAAATCGCATCGGAATATCAGGAGGTTAATTCTGCCATAGAATACTCCGCAATTCCAAAGACCAAACATCTTCCTCATCTGGAAAACCCGGAAAAGGTTCTGGATGTTATTGGAATTTATTTTTCCTGAAATTCTCTATTATGTTTCACGTGAAACATATCCGAAATGACAAAAAATTTTAATAAAAAAGATTTGATAAAGACTTGAAGATTGCAGCTGATCCGTTCTGCAAAACGGATCAGCTGTATTTTTCAATGCAGCGGTTCTTTTGACGGCATTCCCGCTTTTCTGGGATATTTTTTGCTGAGCACTTTTTTCTTTCTGATCACAACCAGATTTCTCACATCCTCATTGGGAAGAGAAAAATCAATAATCCGTTCTATTTCGCTTCCCAGCGTTTTTACCGCTCCTCTGCCCGTTTTTAATTCTTCCTCCAGCTTACCCGACTTATATGGAATAAAGCAGCCGCCTACTTTCACAAACGGAAGGCAGTATTCCGACAGGGTAGACAGATTGGCCACTGCCCTGGAAACGCAGAAATCATATTTTTCCCTGTATTTATCGTTGGATCCGTAATCTTCTGCTCTCCCGTGAATCATTTCCGTCTGTTCCAGTCCCAGTTCGTCGGCCACAGCATTCAGAAATTTGATTCTCTTATTCAGGGAATCCAGTAAAGTAATCTGCAGATTCGGATAAGCTATTTTTAAAGGAATCCCCGGGAATCCCGCTCCCGTTCCCACATCCATTACCTTCCAGCTCTGTCTGTCCAGCTCGGGAACAGCCTGACACAGAGCCAGACTGTCCACAAAATGCTTTGTTACAACCTCTTTCATTTCCGTAATTGCCGTCAGATTCATCACCTTATTCCACTCGGTAAGAAGCTCATAGTACCGATAGAACTGCTCCAACTGTCTTTCTGAGAGAGACACCCGCCCTTCCAGTTCTCTCTTCATCTGCTCCGCAAATTCTCTGTCCATAATCACTCCCCTATCTTTTCTGATGTCTCAGCTGTTCCAGATAAACCAGCAGAACGGAAATATCTGCCGGAGAAACGCCGGATATTCTGGATGCCTGACCGATATTCATAGGCTTATACAGATTCAGCTTCTGAACCGCTTCTCTTCTCAGGCTGGGAACCTCAGAGTAATCAAAATCCTCTGCCAGCTTTTTATTCTCCAGTTTTTTAAACTGAGCTACCTGCTGCTGCTGCCTCTTAATGTAGCCGGCATATTTAATATTGATATTGACCTGCTCTGCCACATCTGCGGGAAGATCTGGCCGTTCTCCGTCCAGTTCCGCCAGCACAAAGTAATCCAGTTCCGGACGGCGCACCAGCTCCGCCAGCGTACTGCCTGACTTCAGCGGTGTGCTTCTGTGACGCTCCAGGAAATTTTGGACTTTTTCATTGGCTCCCACTACAGCTTTTTCCAACCGATCCATCTCTTTTTCTATTTCTTTTTCTTTCCAGAGAAGTCTCTCATACGTTTTATCATCCACCAGACCGATTTCATGACCGATTTTCATCAGCCTCAGATCTGCATTATCCTGCCGGAGAAGAAGGCGATATTCCGCCCGGGACGTCATCATGCGGTAGGGCTCATGATTTTCTTTTGTCACAAGATCATCGATCAGTACTCCGATATATGCTTGAGAACGGTCCAGGACGAAAGGTTCCCGTCCCAATACTGCCATGGCTGCATTTACCCCCGCCATAAATCCCTGAACTGCCGCTTCTTCATATCCGGAACTGCCGTTGAACTGACCTCCGCTGAACAATCCTTTGATTTTCTTAAATTCCAGGGTAGCGTTGAGCTGCCTGGAATTAATACAATCATATTCTATGGCATATGCATTCCGCACAATCTTCACATTTTCCAATCCGGGAACAGTCCGATACATGGCGTACTGCACATCCTCCGGCAGAGAGCTGGACATTCCTCCCAGATACATTTCGTTGGTATAAAGTCCTTCCGGCTCCACAAATACCTGATGCCTGTTTTTGTCAGGAAATTTCACCACTTTGTCCTCTATGGACGGACAGTAGCGGGGTCCGGTTCCCTCAATTGCCCCTGAAAACAAGGGGGAGCGATCCAGATTATCCCGGATAATCCGGTGCGTCTCTTCATTGGTATAAGTAAGCCAGCAGGAAACCTGCTCTTTCTGCACCGATTCCGGATCCGTGGAAAAGGAAAACGGCACCACCCGTTTATCTCCGAACTGCTCTTCCATCTTTGAAAAATCAATACTTCTCTTGTCCACTCTGGCAGGCGTTCCCGTTTTAAAGCGGTACATTTCGATTCCATTGGCAATGAGGGAATCGGTGAGATGATTGGCTGCCTGGAGACCGTTCGGTCCTGTATAAGAACTCACATCTCCGTAAATGCATCTGGCCTTCAGATAGGTCCCTGTCGCAAGAACGGCCGCTTTGCAGTGATATACCGCTCCGGAATAAGTTTTTACACCGGTCAGACGCCCGTCTTCCACAATGATTTCCGAAACCTCCGCCTGACGGATAGTCAGATGATCCGTATTTTCCAGCGTCCGCCTCATTTCCCTGGTATAATCCTGTTTGTCTGCCTGAGCCCTCAAAGAATGAACTGCCGGCCCTTTGGACTCATTGAGCATTTTTGATTGAATAAAGGTTTTGTCTATATTTTTTCCCATTTCTCCCCCAAGGGCATCCAGCTCTCTTACCAGATGTCCCTTGGAGCTTCCGCCGATATTGGGATTGCAGGGCATCAGAGCAATACTGTCCACGCTGACCGTAAACATGATCGTTTTCAGTCCCAGCCTGGCGCAGGCCAGAGCCGCCTCGCAGCCCGCATGCCCTGCTCCCACCACTGCCACATCGTATCTTTCTTCCAAATTAGGCATACCGCATTCCTTTCCTGTTGTACTGTTTAGTTGACATAATTAATATTTATGTCAACCATATTTGTGCAATCCTGCTTCACCTTATTTTCCCATGCAGAATTTACTGAAGATCTCATTCACCAGATCATCCTCCACTGCCTCGCCGATAATGGTTCCCAGCTGCTCATAGGCGTTCATCAGATCGATGGAATAAAAATCTTCCGGCATTCCGCTTTCTATACTTTCTCTCACCATATTCAGGCTTTCCAGCGTTTCCTCCAGAGCAGCCTTATGACGCACATTGGTGATATACACCTCGTCATTAAAATTGATCTCTCCGTGATAGAAAAGATTCTTGATCTCCTCTTCCAGCAGATCGATCCCCGTTCCCTCCTTAGCCGATACGGGAACCACCGTTTTTCCTGAGGCAGCTTCCAGTTCCTCCGCCGTCACCTGCTGGGAAAGATCGGTTTTATTCAATAATACCACACATTTCCGGTTCCGAATCATTTTCATGATTTCCCTGTCATTTTCATCCAGAGGACAGGAACCGTCCACCACATAGATGATCAGATCCGCATCCTCCGCTGACTGCTTGGCGCGGTCCACACCGATTTTCTCCACCACATCCTCTGTTTCCCTGATTCCCGCCGTATCCATAATATTCAGGCTGATGCCCTGGAGACGGATGTGTTCCTCCAATATGTCTCTGGTTGTCCCTGCAATATCTGTGACAATGGCTCTCTCCTCCCCCAGAAGCACATTCATCAGAGAAGATTTTCCTGCGTTGGGTTTTCCCAAGATTACGGTTTTTACCCCTTCTGTCATGATTTTTCCATCATCTGCCGACTGGAGCAGCTTTTCAGCTTCGCAGATCAGCGGTTCCAGCTTTTCATTCAGCTTCTCCCCGTAACCATCCAGAGAAATATGCTCCGGATCGTCCAAGGCCGATTCAATAAATGCGATTTCATAGAGAATCTTTTCCCGCATTCCCCGGACCCGCTCCGATACTGCCCCGCTCAGCTGGCTTACGGAAGATTTCAGGGCATACTGATTCTTGGCGTTGATCACATCGATTACCGCTTCTGCCTGGGAAAGATCCAGTCTTCCGTTTAAAAACGCCCGTTTTGTAAATTCTCCCGGCTCAGCCGGCCTTGCTCCATATTTCAACACTGTTTCCAGTATTTTTTTCACCATCAGCACACCGCCATGGCAGTCGATTTCCACCGTATCTTCCGCCGTATAGCTGTGAGGGCCCTTCATAATCAGGACCAGAACCTCGTCTATTTTTTCCTCTCCGTCCCATATAAATCCATAATATGCCCGATGGGACTCCATCTGTTCCAACGTACGGCCGTTTTTCTTCCGGAATATCCGCCGAATAATGTCAAAAGCTTCTTCTCCGCTGACCCGGACAATTCCGATGCCCGAACTGCTCATGGCCGTAGCCACTGCCGCAATGGTATCTGTTTTCTTCATATCTTCAATCCAATCTTCGGCTGTTTTTCATTATGCCTGCCGCGGGCTGTTTCTTTGCCGCTTTCCGGCAAAGCTCATCCGGCTTCCTTATATGAAAGAAAAGCCAGGCTGCCCCGCAGCCTGGCTTTCTCTGTTCTCCGAAATCTGCTCCGGATGATTCTACGATCTGTCTGTTTGATTACTGCTGGGAAGAAGCCGGTTCGTTGTATCTTCCCCCTCTGCGGGATCCTTCCTTTTTCAGGAAAATCACCACGTGGCGGAAGGGCTCCTCTCCTTCGCTCTTGGTTGTCACATACTTATCATTCTGCAGAGAAGAATGGATAATTCTTCTCTCATAGGGATTCATGGGTTCCAGAGCTACAGGCCTTTTCGTTCTCTTTACCTTATAGGCAATGTTCTTGGCCAGGGTCTCTAGAGTCTCCTTTCTCCTCTCCCGGTAATTCTCCGTATCCAGCTTTACGCGGATATGGCCTTCATTCTCCTTGTTCTTATTTACCACAAGGCTTACCAGATACTGAAGGGAATCCAGGGTCTGTCCTCTTTTTCCGATCAGCACGCCCATATCCTGGCCCTCCATATTGACAGCCAGCTCTTTTTCCTCTTCATTATAAGAAGCGGAAATCTCCACGGTCATGCTCATAGTATCGAACAGCTGGGTGAGGAAATCCACGGCAATGTCCTCCAGGGACATTTTTTTCTTCGCCCGGATGATCACCGGTCTGGCGCCGATTCCTAAAAATCCGGCGCTGCCCTTATCGATCACTTCATATTCCAGTTTATCGCGAGTTGTCTGCAGCTCCATGGCCGCCTTGATTGTAGCTTCGTCCTCGGTCTTGGCAGAAACCGTAATCATTTCCATTTAAACACCCCTCCCTTATTTATTATGTTTCTCGTTGTACTTCTTCACCATATTGGCTTTCGCCGCAAGGCTGCCCGGCTTGGGATCCTTGCCGTAATATTCCGTAGACTCCTTGATCTGCTCGGCAGCTTTGGCTCTCTTGATCTCCAGCTCTTTCTCTCTCTTCTCCTCTTCCGCCTGAATCTGCTTCAGACTGGTTGTGGCATTCTGAGAAATTTTCTGGGGAGGCAGGCCTTTCTTCGCTCTTTTTGCGTTAGCCTTCTCCATATTCTTCTTCACCATCTCATCCACATCGATGCTGTTTAAATGGCGGTTGATGATCCACTGCTGAAGAATCATGAATACAGACTGAGCAATCCAGTAAATACCAATACCTGCCGGGAACGTAAAGCAGAAAAATACGGACATCAGAGGCATCATCACATTCATCTGCTTCATCATGCTGGCGCCGGGAGCGTCATCACTCATATTCTGGTTGCTACTCATGAGCTTCGCGCTGTACCACTGAGTCAGACCGGCCAGAATAGGAATCAGCCATGCAATGTTGGGAACAAAACCCTGCCAGGGCGTGCTGGCCAGAATGATAAAAAAAAAGGAGTTCATTCTCTCAATCAGCTCGATGGAGGAGCTTTCAATCACTCCGTACTGATCCTGGAGAAGACTCCACTGAGTGGGATTTAACTTATAAAGGAAATCCACAATCTTGGCATTGGTCGGATCGGTGGTGAAATTGCTGATCATGGTCATGCTGACCTTATTGGCCGTTGCAAATTCACTGAGCTGATTCGCCAGAACCTGAACGTCGCCGTTCACCGTTCCCAGCAGCTTGTCCGCCACCTGATAGAAAATATCTCCCACAGAGCTTACATAAGCGGGAATATTGTAGATTACCCGGTACAGAGCAAACAGAATGGGAAGCTGAATTACCAGCTGCAGGCATCCGCCTGTCATGGAAACACCGTACTTTTCATAAACGGCCTTCGTCTCCACGTTCATTTTCATCATGGATTCCTGATCATTCTTACCCTTATACTTTTTCTGAATCGCCTGGATCTCCGGCTGCATTACAGCATTCAGCTTGGTAAATTTCTGCTGCTTTACTGTAAGCGGGAACATGAGGATCTTTACGATCAACGTAAACAAAATAATACAGATACCGATATTCATGACGCCGAACATACTGGTAAAACGGAAAATAGCGTCCATGATATATCCGAGGATCTCAGCAAACGGTCCTAAAAATCCTCCAATCTTTGTCGCAACTAAAAAATCCAATACCCTACCTCCTCAAACTACGGAACCGGATCATAACCGCCTTTGGCAAAGGGATGACATCTCAATATCCTCCTCACTGCCAGCCATGAGCCTTTCACAACGCCGTACTTTTCCAGTGCCTCAATGGCGTATTGAGAACACGTAGGCGTGTAAATACAGTGAACATACCGTTTCATCGGGGACAAAAAAATCTGGTACCCCCGTATCAGTTTAATCATGATTTTTTTTATCATATCTGCTCACTTCGATTCTCTGAAAAAATGTTATGCAGTCCGCACAGGTGCCTGAAAGCCCCTTCGATTCCTCTGAAATTTTCATTTTTGGCTGCAGGTCTCACCACAACCACGATGTCCAACCCTGTCTTCAATACGTTCTCACTCAAACGGAAGCTTTCTCTCACCAGCCTGGCCATCCGATGACGGACCACGCTGTTTCCCACTTTTTTACTGACAGAAATTCCGATCCTGGAATGAGCCGCTCCCGTCTCCCTCACATACATCACCAGAAGCCGGTTGGCAAAGGACCTTCCCGTTCCGTAAACAAGCTGAAAATCTCCGTTTTTCTTAATGGGATGAAATCTTTTCATTGTTTTTCCGATCGTCTCAAATCATTCTGATCCGTTGATATCTGATAAAAGAAAAGGCCACAATGTTACTTGCGGCCTGGTTCATTAAGCTGATAATTTTGCTCTTCCCTTTGCTCTTCTTGCAGCTAAAACTTTTCTTCCGCCTGCGCTGCTCATTCTGGC
>CALWEP010000038.1 GCA_944377325.1 uncultured Lachnospiraceae bacterium | reverse complement strand
GAAGAGGGCATCGACAAGCATGACCTGGGCCGGGAAGGCTTTCTGAAGGAAGCCTGGAAATGGAAAGAGGAATACGAGAGCCGTATTGTGAGCCAGATGTATAAGATGGGCGTGTCTCCCGACTGGGACCGGATGCGCTTTACCATGGATGAGGGCTGCTCCAAGGCGGTGCAGGAAGTATTTATCAAGCTCTATGAAAAGGGATATATTTACAAGGGCTCCCGGATCATCAACTGGTGCCCGGTGTGCCAGACCTCCATTTCCGACGCGGAGGTAGAGCATCAGGAGCAGGACGGCTTCTTCTGGCATATCAATTATCCCATTGTGGGAGAAGAGGGACGGTTTGTGGAGATCGCCACCACCCGTCCGGAGACCATGCTGGGAGATACGGCCGTAGCGGTCAATCCGGAGGATGAACGCTACAAGGATCTGATCGGAAAGACACTGAAGCTGCCGCTTACAGACCGGGAGATTCCGGTGGTTGCCGATGAATATGTGGATAAGGAGTTCGGAACGGGCTGCGTGAAGATCACCCCCGCTCCTGACCCCAATGACTTTGAGGTGGGACGCCGTCACAATCTGCCGGAGATCTGCATGATGAATGATGACGCTACCGTATGCACCCCCGGAAAGTACTGCGGCATGGACCGGTATGAGGCCAGAAAGGCCATTGTGGAGGATTTGAAGGAGCAGGGACTTCTGGTTAAGGTGGTTCCCCACTCCCACAATGTAGGAACCCATGACCGCTGCAAGACTACGGTAGAGCCTATGGTCAAGCAGCAGTGGTTCGTGAAAATGGAAGAGATGGCAAAGCCGGCCATTGAGGCTCTGAAAACGGGAGAGCTGAAATTTGTTCCGGAAAACTTCGGAAAGACCTATCTCCACTGGCTGGAAGGCATCCGCGACTGGTGTATTTCCAGACAGCTGTGGTGGGGACATCGGATCCCGGCATATTACTGCGATGAGTGCGGCGAGATGGTGGTGGCCAGAGAAAACCCGGGAAAATGTCCGAAATGCGGCTGCAGCCGCATGACTCAGGACGAGGATACCCTGGATACCTGGTTCTCCTCCGCCCTGTGGCCCTTCTCCACTCTGGGATGGCCGGAGAAAACGGCGGAGATGGAGTACTTCTATCCCACCAACGTGCTGGTAACCGGCTATGACATTATTTTCTTCTAGGTGGTGAGAATGGTGTTCTCCGCTCTGGAACAGACCGGCTCCGTTCCTTTTGACACGGTGCTGATCCACGGTCTGGTCAGAGCCTCCCAGGGCCGGAAGATGAGCAAAGCCGTAGGCAACGGCATCGATCCTCTGGAGGTTGTGGACAAATACGGCGCCGATGCCCTGCGCATGACGCTTATGACCGGAAATGCGCCGGGAAATGACATGCGGTTCTACTGGGAGAGAGTGGAAGCCAGCAGAAACTTTGCCAACAAGGTATGGAATGCCAGCCGTTTCATCATGATGAACATTGAGAAGGCTTCCGACGGAAAGGCAGAGCTTTCCGACCTGACCATGGCGGATAAGTGGATTCTGTCCAAGGTGAACCGTCTGGCCAAGGATGTAACGGAGAATATGGACAAATATGAGCTGGGCATCGCTCTCCAGAAGGTTTATGACTTTATCTGGGAGGAATTCTGCGACTGGTATATCGAGATGGTGAAGCCCAGACTTTGGGGAGAGGGAGACGCTACCAAGGCGGCGGCCATCTGGACGCTGAAGACGGTGCTGATCCGGTCCTTAAAGCTGCTTCATCCGTTCATGCCCTTCATCACGGAGGAAATCTTCTGCAACCTGCAGGAGGAAGAGGAGTCCATCATGATCTCTTCCTGGCCGGAGTTTGCGGATGAATGGGATTTCGCGGAAGAAGAGAAGGCTGTGGAAACCCTCAAGGAGGCGGTGCGGGCCATCCGCGGAGTGAGAACCTCCATGAACGTTCCGCCAAGCAAAAAGGCCAAGGTCTATGTGGTTTCCGAAAACGATGAGCTGCTGTCCGTATTTGAGCACAGCCGCGTATTCTTCGCCACTCTGGGCTATGCCAGCGAGGTGATTCTGCAGAAGGATAAGACGGGAATCGGTGAGGACGCCGTTTCCGCCGTAATCCCTCAGGCCAATATTTATCTGCCCTTTGCGGAGCTGGTGGATATTGAGAAGGAGATCGAGCGGCTGAAAAATGAGGAGAAGCGTCTGGCCGGAGAGCTGGCCCGGGTAAACGGTATGCTGAATAATGAAAAATTCATGAGCCGTGCTCCGGAAGCTAAAGTGGCTGAGGAGAGAGCAAAGCTGGAAAAATATACGCATATGATGGACCAGGTAAAAGAGCGTCTGGCTCAGCTGGAAAAGTAAGGAAAAACAAGGGTTTCAGAGGGAAGCTTTACGGTTTGAAAGAGAAACCGCAGGGCTTCTCTCTCTTCTTTTTCGTGTATAAAAATGCATACATACTGTGGAAATATAAAAAAATCTGTTGAATATTTATGAATATAGATGTATAATCATTCACAGTTAAATCATCGGCGGAAAAAATGCCGAAAAGTATGGATCAACAGGAGGAAGAAAATTATGGAAAAGAAATATAATAAGGTTGTACTTGCATATTCGGGAGGTCTGGATACTTCCGTACTGATTCCCTGGCTGAAAGAGCATTACGGCTGCGAAGTCATCGCCGTATCCGGAGATGTGGGACAGGGAACGGAGCTGGACGGACTGGAGGAGAAGGCCATCAAGACGGGAGCCTCCAAATTATATGTGGTAGACATAAAAAAGGAATTTGTGGATGACTATATCATCCCCACCATGCAGGCAGGAGCTACCTATGAGAAATATCTGCTGGGAACCTCTTTTGCCCGTCCCATTATTGCAAAGAAGATCGTAGAGATCGCCCTGAAGGAGGGCGCAGACGCCATCTGCCACGGCTGCACCGGAAAGGGAAATGATCAGGTTCGTTTTGAACTGGCAATCAAGGCGTTTGCTCCCCATATGGACGTAATCGCACCCTGGCGTTTCTGGGAGCTGAACAGCCGCGAAAAAGAGATTGAATATGCGGAGAAGCACAATATTCCGCTGAAAATCAACAAAGAGACCAACTATTCCAAAGATAAAAACCTGTGGCACCTGTCCCATGAGGGACTGGATCCGGAGGATCCGGCCAACGAGGCTCCCATCAACAAGCCGGGATTCCTGGAGCTGGGCGTATCTCCGGAGCAGGCGCCGGACGTTCCCACTTATGTGACCATCCATTTTGAGAAGGGAGTTCCCACCGCGGTGGACGGAGAAGAAATGGAGTCCGTAGCTCTCATTGAAAAGCTCAACGCACTGGGCGGAGCCAACGGCATCGGCATTCTGGACATTGTGGAAAACCGTCTGGTAGGCATGAAGAGCAGGGGCATCTATGAGACTCCCGGAGGAACCATTCTTTACGCAGCTCATGAGAAGCTGGAGGAGATCACTCTGGATAAAGAGACTCAGCACTACAAACAGCAGCTGGCTCTGAAATTTGCGGAGCTGGTTTACAACGGCCAGTGGTATACGCCTCTGCGCAAGGCTATGAGCGCATTTGTGACTTCCACTCAGGAGACCGTAACCGGGGACGTAAAGCTGAAGCTTTATAAGGGAAATGTGATTCCGGCTTCCGTGACCTCCCCCTATACTCTGTATTCCGAGGACATTGCCACTTTCGGAGAGGATCATTCCTACAATCAGGCGGATTCCGCAGGCTTTATCAACCTGTTCGGACTTCCCATCAAGGTAAGGGCGATGAGCGACCAGGCACTGAAGGAAAAAACGGGAAAAGGCTTCCCGGATGTGGAATAATAGCGTCGGAGGAGGACGGAAGATATGGCTAAGCTCTGGGCGGGACGTTTTCAGAAGGAAACGGACCGGACGGTAAACGATTTTAACTCTTCGGTAATGTTTGACTGCCGGATGTACGAGGAGGATATTGCAGGCTCCATGGCTCATGCATCCATGCTGGGAAAGCAGGGGATCATTTCCATGGAGGACGCGGAGGCTATCCGCACAGGTCTGACGGGAATTCTGGCAGACATTAAGGCAGGAAAGATTCATTTTACTCCCGAGGAGTATGAGGATATCCATATGGCCAATGAGCAGCTGCTCACGGAGCGGATCGGGGACAGCGGCAAAAGACTTCATACGGCCCGCTCCAGAAATGATCAGGTAGCCCTGGACATGAGACTTTACGTGAGAAAGGAGATCGGGGAGATCCGGAGGCTGGCTCTGGCCTTTATGGAAGAGCTGTGCATTCTGGCGGAGCAGCACATGGAAACGGTGATGCCCGGCTATACCCATCTTCAGAGAGCTCAGCCCATCACCCTGGCCCATCATCTGATGGCCTATGCCAACATGATCCGCCGGGATGTGGTGAGATTGGAAAACTGCCGGGCCGGACTGGATGAGCTTCCGCTGGGCAGCGGAGCGTTAGCCGGAACCACCTATCCCATTGACCGGGAATATGTGGCGGAGCAGCTGGGCTTTTCCAAGGTAATGGACAATTCCCTGGACGGAGTGTCCGACCGGGACTACTGCATCGAGCTCTGCTCCTGCCTGTCCATTCTGATGATGCATTTATCCAGGCTGTCGGAGGAGGTTATTTTATGGTGCTCCTGGGAGTTCCAGTTCATTGAGCTGGATGACGCCTATTCCACCGGTTCCTCCATTATGCCGCAGAAGAAAAATCCTGACGTATGCGAGCTGATCCGCGGAAAAACGGGTCGGGTATACGGAGATCTGCAGGGACTTCTTACCTTTATGAAAGGACTGCCCCTGGCGTACAACAAGGATATGCAGGAGGATAAGGAGGCGGTGTTCGACGCCATCGATACCGTGAAGCACTGCCTGGAGGTATTTGCTCCCATGCTGGCAACCATGACTGTCCATCCGGAAAACATGGAGCGGGCGGCCAGAAAGGGATTTTTGAATGCAACGGACTGCGCCGACTATCTGACCAAGAGAGGACTCCCCTTCCGGGATGCCTACAAGGCGGTGGGAAGTCTGGTTCATGTGTGCATGGAGTTGGGGCATACCCTGGATACCCTTCCTCTGGAGGAGTACAAAAAGATCTGCCCGATCTTTGAGGAGGACGTATATCAGGCCATCGATCTGATGACCTGCGTGAAAGAGAGAAAGGCCCTGGGAGGACCGGCTCCTGAGGAGGTTAAGCGTCAGCTGGATAAAATACGGAGCTTCCTCAATGAGAAGGAGGAAGCGGAATGAGCGGAAAACCGAAAATATACATAGACGGCAGGGAAGGAACCACCGGACTTCAGATCTTTGAACGGCTGGAAGCCAGAAAGGATCTGGAGCTGCTGCTGATCAGCGAGGAGAAGAGAAAAGATCCGGAAGAGAGAAAGAAATATTTGAACGCCGCTGACATTGCATTTTTGTGCCTGCCGGACGGAGCGGCCAGAGAGGCGGTATCCATGATTGAGAACGCCCATACCAGGGTGATCGACGCATCCACCGCTCACCGGACGGCAGAAGGCTGGGTGTACGGATTTCCGGAGCTTTCCGGGGAGCAGAAGGAGGCAGTGGCGGCAGCGGCCCGGGTGGCAAACCCAGGCTGCCATGCCACCGGGTTTATCTCTGCGGTCTACCCCCTGAGACGGCTGGGAATCGTAAAGGCGGACCAGCCCCTGACCTGCTTTTCCCTGACGGGATATTCCGGCGGGGGAAAGAAGATGATCGCTCAGTACGAGGAGGAGAACAGGGATCAGGCTCTGGATTCTCCCAGAATCTACGGACTGAACCTGCAGCATAAGCACATTCCGGAGATGAAGGCGGTGTGCGGTCTGACCGCGGCTCCCGTTTTCTCTCCTATTGTGGCCGACTATTATAAAGGAATGGCTACCACGGTGGCTCTGCCCGCGTCTGCGGCAGGCGGACTGGGAGCGGAGCAGATCCGGGAGGAACTGGCAGGCTGGTACGAAGGCTGCCGGCTGGTTCGGGTGGCTCCCTTCGGGGACGGAGGCCCGATGATTGCCGGAAACGCCATGGCGGGAAAAGACAGTCTGACGCTGTATGTGAACGGCAGCGAGGAGCAGACCATCATCACCGCCTTGTTTGACAATCTGGGAAAGGGAGCGTCAGGAGCAGCCGTTGAGAACATGAATCTCATGCTGGGCTTTGAGGAGACGGAGGGCCTGACGGTCTGAGAAGCCCGGACGCCGAGAAGGCGCCGCAGGGCGGATACAGAGGGAGGAAGAGTATGATTCAGATAATAGACGGCGGCGTCTGCGCCGCCAAGGGATTTCGGGCGGGAGCAGTCCGCTGCGGAATCAAGGCTTCATCGCAGAAGAACGATACGGCGGTGATCCTGTCGGAGAAGGCCTGTCCGGCAGCGGCGGTCTATACCAGAAACAGGGTAAAGGCGTCGCCCCTTCAGGTGACCAGAGAGCATCTGGAGGACGGAACGGCTCAGGCGGTGATTATCAATTCCGGAAATGCCAATGCCTGCGCTCCCGACGGGACGGAGAACGCGGTGAGGGAGGCGGCCGCCTGCGCGAAGCTGACGGGAGTAAAGGAAAAGGACGTGATTGTCTGCTCCACCGGCGTCATCGGCCAGAGGCTGCCTGTGGAGGTGATCGAGGAGAATCTGCCGGCGCTCACCCTGTCTTCCGACGGAAGCCAGGCGGCTGCGGAGGCGATTATGACCACAGACACGGTGCCGAAAACCATTGCGGTGGAATTTGCGGCAAATGGCGCTGTCTGCCGCCTGGGCGGCATCTGCAAAGGCTCGGGCATGATCCATCCCAACATGGGAACCATGCTCTGCGTGCTCACCACAGACTGTGCCGTCAGCGCTCCGGTGCTGCAGAAGGCCCTTCGGGAAAAAACGGCGGTTTCCTTTAACCGCGTCTCTGTGGACGGAGATACCTCCACGAACGACACCTGCTGTATTCTGGCCAACGGCCTGGCAGGAAATGAGGAGATTCTCTCTGCGGAGGGAGAGGCCTATGAGGCTTTCGCATCCGCTCTGGAATTTGTGTGTACGGAGCTGGCGAAAAAAATAGCCGCCGACGGCGAGGGCGCAGGGCGTCTGGTGACCTGTACGGTGAGCAAAGCGGCAGGAGAGCAGGAGGCGGAGACGCTGGCAAAATCCGTATGCTCGTCCTCCCTGGTGAAAGCGGCCATGTTCGGCGCTGACGCCAACTGGGGCAGAATTCTGTGCGCCATGGGATATTCCGGCATCGATTTTGACCCGGAGAAGGTGGACGTGGAGTTTGCGTCCTCCGCAGGAACCATTGCCGTGTGCAGAGACGGAAAAGCGGTGGATTTTGACGAGGATCGGGCGAAGGAAATTCTGACTCAGCCTGAGGTGACCATCCTGATTGACATGAAGGAGGGAGACGCTTCCGTAACTGCCTGGGGCTGTGATCTGACCTATGAGTATGTGCGGATCAACGGAGATTACAGAACGTAAAGGGGAGAAAACAATGAGCATGGATGAGATCAAGGCTCTTCATCCGGAAGACCGGGCGGCGGTGCTGGTGGAGGCGCTGCCTTATATACAGGATTACTACGGACAGACCGTAGTGGTGAAATACGGCGGAAACGCCATGATCAACGAGGAACTGAAAGACGCGGTGATCCATGACATCGTACTGCTCTCTCTGATCGGAGTGCGGGTGGTGGTGGTTCACGGAGGCGGTCCGGAGATTTCTGGAATGCTGAAAAAGATCGGAAAAGAGTCCCGCTTTGTAAACGGGCTGCGCTATACGGACCGGGAGACCATGGATGTGGTGCAGATGATCCTGTGCGGCAAGGTAAACAAGGATCTGGTGACCCTTCTGTCCAAGGCCGGCGGAAAGGGAGTCGGTCTGGGCGGAATGGACGGAGGCCTGTTCCTGGCGAAAAAGCTGACGGATCAGGACGGAACGGATTACGGCTATGTGGGGGAGATCACGGAGGTGGATCCCAAGCCGGTGGTAGATATGCTGGACGCAGGGTACATTCCTGTGGTGTCCACCGTTGCCAGAGGCGTGGATGACGATACCAACTACAATATAAACGCAGATACGGCCGCTTCTAAGCTGGCCATTGCCCTGAAGGCCAAGAAGCTCATTCTTCTGACGGATGTGAGAGGACTTCTCAGGGATCCGAAGGATGATTCCACTCTGATTCACAGTCTGAAGGTGTCGGAGGTTCCGGCCCTTGTGAAGGAAGGGGTGGTCTCCGGCGGCATGATTCCCAAGGTGGAGTGCTGTGTGGAAGCGGTGCGCCAGGGCGTGGAGCGGGCCAACATTCAGGACGGACGGGTAAAGCATTCCATTCTTATGGAGCTTTTATCCACAGCAGGCGTAGGAACCATGTTCCACTAGGGCGGTTCCTCGTACAGGAAAGGGAGGATCAGTATGAAATATAAAGAACTGAAGCAGGAGGAAGAGCGCTATGTAATGGCCACCTACGGCCGTTTTCCCATTGCTTTGGACCACGGAGAGGGAGCAAGGCTCTGGGACGTGGAGGGAAAGTCCTACATTGACATGACGTCAGGCATCGGCGTAAACAGCCTGGGCTACGGCAACAAGGAGCTGATTGCCGCAGTGAAGGACCAGATGGAAAAGCTGATGCACGTATCCAACCTCTATACTACGGCGCCTATGGTGCAGGTGGCCAAAAGTCTGGTGCTGTTTTCCGGACTGCAGGGGGGAAAGGTATTTTTTGCCAATTCCGGCGCAGAGGCCAACGAGGGAGCCATCAAGCTGGCCAGAAAATACAGCTATGACAAGTACGGCGAAGGCAGAAGCAAGATCATTACTCTGAAGAATTCCTTCCATGGCCGGACGGTGACAACCTTAAAGGCAACGGGGCAGGACAAATTCCATCAGTATTTCTTCCCGTTTACGGAAGGCTTCGACTATGCGGAAGCCGGAAATCTGGAGGATGTGAAGGCAAAGGCGGATGATACGGCCTGCGCGGTGATGATGGAGCTGATCCAGGGAGAAGGCGGCGTACTTCCTCTGGACAAGGAATTTGTCAAGGCGGTGGAGGCTTTCTGCAGAGAAAAGGATCTGCTGCTTATTATCGATGAAGTACAGACGGGAATCGGAAGAACGGGATCCTTGTTCTGCTTCCAGCAGTACGGCATTCGTCCGGATGTGGTGACCATGGCCAAAGGACTGGGCGGAGGACTTCCCATCGGAGCGGTGCTGGCGGCTTCAAACTGCTGCGACGTGCTCACTCCCGGAACCCACGCCACAACCTTCGGAGGCTCTCCCACAGTGTGCGCCGCCGCCGGCGTGGTGCTGTCAAAAGTGAATAACCCCGTATTCCTGGAAAAGGTGAAGAGCAAGGGAGAATATATCCGTCAGAAGCTGCTGGCCATGAATTCTCCGGCCATTCTGGGCGTGCGCGGAATGGGCCTGATGGTGGGCGTGATTGTGGAGGACGGAAAACACAGCGAATATGTGAGCCGCCTCAATGAAAAGGGAGTTCTGGCCCTGACCGCAGGAAAGAATGCGGTGCGTCTGCTGCCGCCGCTGACAATCACCATTGAAGAGATCGACGAGGCCCTGGCGGTGATGAGAGAAGTGTTTGGAGAAGGAGGAAAAGCCGTATGAAGCATCTTCTGAAACTTTTGGATCTGTCCAAGGAGGAGATAATCTCCATTCTTGATCTGGCAGATCAGCTGAAATATGAAAAGAAAAACAATATTGCCCATCCCCTGCTGGCGGGAAAATCTCTGGGAATGATCTTCCAGAAATCTTCCACCAGAACCAGGGTATCCTTTGAGGTGGGTATGTACCAGCTGGGCGGCCAGGCTCTGTTCCTTTCTTCCAACGATCTGCAGATCGGAAGAGGAGAGCCGGTGCAGGATACGGCCAGAGTGCTGTCCCGCTACCTGGACGGAATCATGATCCGCACCTTCGCCCAGAAGGAGGTGGAGGATCTTGCCGCCTACGGCTCCATTCCGGTGATCAACGGACTGACGGATTTTGCCCACCCCTGCCAGGTGCTGGCAGACCTGATGACCATTCGGGAGAGATATGCGGCTTTGGACGGACTGAAGCTGGCCTATATCGGAGACGGCAACAACATGGCGAACTCTCTGACCGTAGGCTGCCTGAAAATGGGAATGAAAGTGGCGGTGGCGACGCCTGAGGGCTACCGCCCGGATCAGAAAGTTCTGGACTTTGCCTCAGGAAATCCCAACTTCCTGCTGACGGATGACCCGGTGAAGGCCGCTGCGGGAGCGGATGTGATTTATACGGATACCTGGGCTTCCATGGGTCAGGAAAAGGAAAAGGAAGCCAGGATAAAGGCTTTTGCCGGATACCAGGTCAACGGTAAGCTGCTGGAGGCGGCCAATCCGGGAGCCATGGTTCAGCACTGCCTGCCGGCTTACAGAGGGCAGGAGATCACGGAAGAGGTGTTTGAGGCCCACGCTGCGGAGCTGTTTGACGAAGCGGAAAACAGACTGCACGCTCAGAAGGCCGTAATGGTGAAGCTGTTAAGCGGAGAGAGAGACTAAGGGGTTTTCCCCTCGGTCTCTTTTTGCTTCAGGCGGAGAATGGCTTCCGCCACCTGATGCTGCTCTACGCGGAGGATCTGCAGGCTGCAGTTTTCCAGCTCCAGCCGAATATCCTGCGCTCCGTCTGCAGGCACGTTGCCGAGAAGCTGGTATACCAGACCGGTGATGGTGTCGCAGCAGCTTTCCTCAGAGGAAAGGCCGCACACATCCTCCAGCTCCCGCAGAGGCAGGTTTCCCCGGACTGCAAAGACAGATTCTCCCATGGGTTCCATGCGGGGGGCTTCCTCTTCGCCCTCTCTGTTTTCCCTCTCCAGGCTTCCCACCAGCTCCTCCAGCAGATCATGCAGGGTGATAATGCCGGTCATGCCTCCGTATTCGTCCAGGACCACCGCCATAGAAGAGCCGCTCTGCCTCATATTGCGGAAGAGGACGTCAGCTTTTACCGTTTCCGGAACAAAATAAGCGGGGCGGAAGGCTTCGGCAAGGACCTGTTCCCGGTTTCTGTTTTTAAGGCGGAAATAATCCTTTGCATTGAGAATTCCGATAACCCGGTCGGGAGAATCCTGACAGACGGGATAAAGGGTGTGGCGGCTGGAATGGATAATCCGGTCCCATTCATCCATGGAATCTTCAGTTCTCAGAAACAGCACGTCGGTGCGGTGGGTGGCGATTTCTCCTGCCGTCAGATCATCAAATTCAAACACATTCTGAATAAACTGCTTTTCTTCCCGGTCAATCGCTCCGTTTTCACTTCCGGCATCCACCATAAGGCGGATTTCTTCTTCGCTCACCTGTTCGTCCGTTTGGTCCGGATCGATGCCCAGAAGGCGGAGCACCCCGTTGGTGGAGACGGAGAGAAACCATACGAGGGGAGCGAATGCGGTGGAAATCATGCCCAGAAGGCCGGAAAGTCCCAGAGCCAGCTGCTCCGATTTTTTCATGGCTATGCGCTTGGGCACCAGTTCTCCGAAGATCAGGGTAAAGTAGGAGAGCACGATGGTGATAAAAATCACCGCAACGGCGTCCAGCGTAGGCTCGGGAATGGGAAGGCCCAGCTTCATCAGCTGTTCGGTCAGCCCGTCAGAAAAATTGTCAGCGGCAAAGGCGCTCCCCAGAAAGCCGGAGAGAGTGATGGCAACCTGGATGGTGGCCAGAAAGCGGGCGGGCCGGTCTGTAAGCCGGGCCAGCCGCTGAGCTCTTTTGTCGCCCCGGGAGGCCAGCTTTGCCAGCTTGGCTTCATTCATGGAGAGAACTGCGATTTCTGCGCTGGCAAATACGGCGTTCAGAGCAATGAGCACCACCTGTATGAGCAGCAGGAAGACTATGGTTTCGTTCACAATTTATATAACCTCTTTTCTTTCATATTACAGCGGAGCCGCTGTTTTTGTGACCAGGCCGAGGGCGCCGAACCCACAAAACTCCGGCCGGAGCCGGGACGGGGAAAGGAGCCGCCGGATGCCTGTATGACGAAAATATGGCCAAATTATAAGGTTAAAACAGCTGTTTGTCAATGAAGGAAAAAAGTTTGTGAAAATTCCCTAAAAAGAATTGACATCCGGCTAAAAAACTGTATAATTAAGTTATCACATAGTTAAGCGACTTAATGCTAAAGAGTGTTAGGAAAAAGGAAGTAAGCCATATCATTAATCATATAAGAAAGAGAGGGTTTTGAACATGAAGTACGATTTTACCACAATTATGGATCGGAAGGGAATGGACGCCATTGCGGTGGACGGTCTGGGCATGAATCCCGGCTTTGCTCCCGAACCTCCCAAGGAGGGCTTCGACATTATTCCCATGTGGGTGGCAGATATGAACTTTCCCACCGTTCCCACCATTCCGGAGGCGATTATTGAAAGAACAAAGCATCCGGCTTACGGCTATTTCAGCGCTACGGATGCGTACTACGATTCCATTATCCGCTGGCATGAGACCAGAAACGGCGTTCAGGGTCTGACCAAGGAGTGCATCGGATATGAGAACGGCGTGCTGGGCGGAGTGATCAGCGCTCTGAACGTATTCTGCTCCAAGGGAGACAAGGTGCTGCTTCATACTCCTACCTATATCGGCTTTACCAACTGCATGACCAACAATGGCTACGATATGGTGCTCAGCCCCTTAAAGCAGGATGAGAACCATGTGTGGCGCATGGACTTTGAGGACATGGAGGAGAAGCTGAAAACGCAGAATATCCATGCTGCCGTATTCTGTTCTCCCCACAATCCCTGCGGCCGCGTATGGGAGAAGTGGGAGATCGAGAAGGCCATGGAGCTCTATAAGAAATATGACGTATACGTTGTGTCCGATGAGATCTGGTCCGACATTATTTTAAACGGCCACAAGCACATCCCCACTCAGTCCGTGAGCGAGGATGCGAAGATGCGTACGGTGGCGATGTATGCTCCCAGCAAGACCTTCAATCTGGCCGGTCTGGTAGGCAGCTATCACATCATTTACAATAAGTGGATCAGAGACCGGGTACTGAAGGAGTCCTCTCTGCCCCACTACAACGAGATGAATGTGCTGAGCATGCATGCGCTGATCGGAGCTTACAAGCCGGAGGGCTATGAGTGGGTTGACGAGCTGTGCCAGGTGCTCAGCGGCAACATTAACTTTGCCTGCGATTACATCAAAGAACACTTTGAGGGAGTGAAGGTATCCAAGCCCGAGGGAACCTATATGCTGTTCTTAGACTGCACCGAGTGGTGCGAGAAGCACGGCATGACCATCGATCAGGTGGAGAAGGCCGGCTGGGATGTGGGCGTGGCATGGCAGGACGGCCGTATGTTCCACGGTCCCAACGCCATCCGCGTAAATCTGGCTCTTCCTCTGTCCAGAGTGAAGGAGGCTTTCGAACGTCTGGATACCTATGTATTCAACAAAAAGTAAATAAAAGACTTAGGCTGCAGGGAGCGGCGTTCCGGGAAGGGACGGCCGCTCCCTTTTTGGCGCGGAGGCGCCGCTGACTTTTTTCGCGGAAGAAGTCCCGTTCCGCGTTGTGTTCCGTCGATTCTGCCCGTAATTATTTTCTTGCATATCTGGCGTTTTCTATTATAATAGATGGGGTAGAAAGATGCCGAAGAGGAGAAGGTTATGGAAAGTACGAGGGATTATCTGCTCCGGATCCCGGAGTTTGCCCGGGAAAAGCACAGCCTGGAGGAGGCGGAGGAATTCCTCGGAGAACTGGGCTGTTCTTTTCCGGGAAAAGTGATTCATGTGGCGGGAACCAACGGAAAGGGTTCCGTCTGCGCGTTTCTTTCCTCCATTCTTCAGGCATCGGGATACCATGTGGGAACATTTACCTCTCCCCACCTGGCAGATATTCGGGAGAGAATCTGCCTGGACGGAGAGCTGATAGACGAAAAGGCATTTCAGGACAGCTTCGAGCAGGTGAAGATGACCTGGGAAAGGCTGAAACAGAGGGGGATCACCCATCCCACCTTTTTCGAGTACCTGTTTTATATGGCTGCCGTCTGCTTTGACCGGAAAAAGCCGGACTTCGTGATCCTGGAAGCAGGAATGGGAGGAAAAAGGGATGTGACGAACGTCTGCCGCCCGGCGGTCTGCGTGATCACCTCTGTCAGCCTGGATCACATGGCCTATCTGGGAAATACGGTGGAAGAGATTGCCGGGGAAAAGGCGGGAATCATAAAGAGAGGAACGCCGGTGGTGTTCGACGGAAATGACCGGGCTGCCGCCGCAGTGATCAGAAAAGAGGCCGGGGAAAAGGAAGCGCCGTGTACGGATGTGCGGGAGATGGGACTGTCTGTGAGCTGGGACGGACCGTTTCCGGAAATTGCCGCGGATTTGTGCGGCTGCTCCGTGAAGGCCAGGCTTCCCTTTCCGGCAGAATACCAGATATGGAACGGAGCGGCTGCGGCAAAAGCGGCGGAGCTTCTGGGAGGAAAGGTGACCGCGCGGTCGGTGGAGAAGGGACTTTCCCGGGCGCGCCATGCCGGACGGATGGAAGAAGTCCGGCCGGGGGTATATCTGGACGGAGCCCACAACCGGGACGGAATTCTGGCCTTCTGCCGGGCGGCGTCCAGGATCGCCGCCTGCTCGGGAAAAAAGGTCAGGCTGCTGTTCTCGGCCGTTTCGGATAAGGAGTACGGGAGAATGGCGGAGGAGATTCTGGAGGAGCTGAAGCCGGAGGAAATTTTCCTGGCCCATATGGGGGCGGAGAGGGGGCTGCCGGAGGAAGAGCTGCGAAAGGCCTTTTCCCGGGCGTCCTGTCCGGTACGCTGTTTTTCTGCGGCGGAGGAAGCACTGGCCCGGGCGCTGGAGGCCAAGGGGGAAGATCTGCTGTTTGCCGCAGGCTCCCTTTATTTTACCGGTGAGCTGAGAGAATGCCTCAAGGAGGAAAGATATGATAAATTTTGATGAAGAGATCAAGCGTTTCAAGCCAAGCCTGGATGTGGAGCAGGTGGAAGACGCCATTGTAAAAAGCGATCTGACGGATATGACGGACCTGATGATGGAACTGATGAAAGAAAAACAGAGATAGGCGGTATCTATGGACGATTTGAGGAGAAACCAGCAGATAGCCAACAGCTATTATAATCTGGGACTGGAAAAGGCC
>CALWEP010000037.1 GCA_944377325.1 uncultured Lachnospiraceae bacterium | reverse complement strand
TTCACATCCGGATTCTGAGCCAGAGCCGTATCCAGAGTGCGATCCCATGCGAATCCGTCATTTCTGGCCGCCGTATTGGCTGCACACGTCCCCTGAGCCAGCTTTTCTCCGCCCTGGGGCTGTCCCTTGGAGGCTCCTACCTGAGGATCGCCCACATACAGGATCTTCACATCGTTGAAATCCCCGGTCTTATAAGTTTCCGTGGCGGAAACCGTATCTCCCTTGCTCACCGCGTAATAGTAGGTGGTGTTCTCCTGAAGTCCGGTCACCGTCACATAGTTGTAGCAGTAGGCTTTTCCGCCTGTCAGACCGGAATCCACCGTGCCGGCCGTTCCGTTATAAGCCTTCAGATTCTGAGGATCGGTTCCGAAGTACACCACCGGGCTTCCCTCTGTTCCCTCATTGTACCAGGCAAAGTTGATCTCCGTAGCGGCGCAGCCGGGAGTCAGGGACACCTGGGTAAAATCAGACGCCAGCTCATTCCATCCTGCCACATAGGCGTTCCATGCCTCCGGATTTCCCGTCACACTGGAATCATTGTAATGAACGGTGGCAGCCCATGCCTGCTGAGCCCCTACCAGCATTGCTCCTGCTAAAAAAACCGAGATGATCTTTTTCTTTCTCATATTCTTCCTCCTGAATGGTTTGTAATGATCTTACAATTCTCAGTATAGGAAGAAAATGTAAAGTTTATCATCCCGGTTCTGTATGGTTTCTGTAAAATTCAGGGCAGGTTCCTTATACCCGCAGCGCCCATTCCGAGCAGTCCATCACTCTGGTGGCCAAGCCTTCGTAAAACTCCGGCTCATGGCAGATCAGAAGAATGCTGCCCTTATACTCTTTCAGCGCCCGCTTCAGTTCATCCTTGGCGTCCACGTCCAGATGGTTGGTCGGCTCATCCAGGAGAAGCACATTGGTCTCCCGGTTCATAAGCTTGCACAGCCGCACCTTGGCCTGTTCTCCTCCGGAGAGCACCCGTACCTGACTTTCAATATTCTTTGTAGTCAATCCGCACTTGGCCAGAGCCGAGCGAACCTGATACTGGGTATAGGACGGAAATTCCTTCCAGATCTCTTCAATGCAGGTGGTGGTATTCCCCGGCGCCGTTTCCTGTTCAAAATAGCCGATGGAGAGATAATCCCCCTGTTCTGTTTCTCCGGACAGCGGCGGAATCAGCCCCAGCAGGCTTTTAAGCAGCGTGGTCTTTCCTATGCCGTTGGCTCCCACCAGCACCACCTTTTCCCCTCGTTCCATGGAAAAATTTAAGGGCCTGGACAATGCCTCCTCATAGCCGATCACCAGATTCTTCGTCTCAAAGATCATCTTTCCGGAGGTTCGGGCATTGAGGAAATGAAACTCCGGCTTCGGTTTTTCCTTTGCCAGCTCGATCACTTCCATCTTGTCCAGCTTCTTCTGGCGGGACATGGCCATATTTCTCGTCGCCACCCGAGCCTTATTCCGGGCCACAAAATCCTGCAGATCGGCGATCTCCTGCTGCTGCCGCTTGTAAGCGGCCTCCAGCTGAGAACGCTTCATGGCGTAAACCTCCTGAAATTTGTCATAATCTCCCACATAGCGGTCCAGCCGCTGGTTCTCCATATGATAGATCAGATTGATCACGCTGTTCAGGAAGGGAATATCGTGGGAAATGAGAATAAAGGCATTCTCATATTCCTGCAGATACCGTTTCAGCCATTCGATGTGCTGAGCATCCAGATAGTTGGTGGGCTCGTCCAGAAGCAGAATGTCCGGCTTCTCCAGAAGCAGCTTTCCCAGCAGCACCTTCGTCCTCTGGCCTCCGGACAGCTCCGTCACATCCTTATCCATCCCCAGTTCATCCAGACCGAAGGCCCGGCCGATCTCGTCCACTTTGGAATCGATCACATAGAAATCGTGAGCCATAAGGAGATCCTGAATGGTTCCCAGTTCCTCCATCATCGCCGCCATCTCTTCCTCGGAGGCCTCTCCCATGGAATCGCAGATGGCATTCATTTTTTCCTCCATCTCAAACAGAAAGGAAAAGGCGCTCTTTAACACATCCCGGATGGTCATTCCTTTTTCCAGAACGGTGTGCTGATCCAGATATCCGACCCGCACGTTCTTCGCCCACTCCACCTTTCCTTCGTCCGGCTGGAGCTTTCCCGTAATAATATTCATAAAAGTAGATTTTCCCTCACCGTTGGCCCCTACCAGGCCGATATGCTCCCCCTTCAGCAGGCGGAAGGACACATCATGGAAAATCGCCCGGTCACCGAAGCCGTGGCTCAAATGCTCTACGTTTAATATGCTCATGACTGACTCCTTTTTCTCATTTCAAAGCGGCTTTTCGCCGCCAGCGTCCATTCTACCTGAAGAAACCAGTTCTGACAAGGAAAATCGCATTTTCAGCCGTTTCCCGCCGGGATCTGAAGAGCCGGGCAGGTAGCCACCGGATCTTTCATCACTCCATAGCCCTGTATCCCTTCTCCGTTTTTTCAAACAGCGGCAGCTTTTCCAAAAACAGAATATCGTCTCTCTTTGCCGCGTCTCCCTCCGCCAGCACCGCGGCCCGACAGACTACCTGTCCGCCTGCTTTTTCAGCCAGCGCCTCCACCGCCCGCAGGGATTCACCTGTGGAAATGACATCGTCCACGATGCAGACTCTTTTGCCCCGGATTTTTTCTCCGTCCGCCTCATCCAAATAGATATGCTGCTCTCCCTGTGTGGTAATGGAATGTACGCTTTCACTGATGGGGTTTCTCATATAGGATTTCACGCTCTTTCTGGCCACAATGAATTCCTTCAGTCCCAGCCGGCGGCTGATCTCATAGGCCAGGGCAATCCCCTTTGCCTCAGCCGTCAGGACTGCGTCCGCCTGGGGCATCCGTTCGGCCAGCAGGGCTGCGGCCTTTTCCACAAGCTCCGTATCTCCGATCACCACAAAGCTGGCAAATGCCCGGTTCCCGTCTATGGGCACCAGGGGAAGGGAGCGGGTCAGACCGCATACATTCAGTTCATACTGTTCCATAGCAGATTCCTCCTTCTTATCCTCTCCCCTTATCTTACCACAAATTTTCAAAAAGGAGAGGCTGACTTTTCAGCCGCCTCTCCCTTTTTACCAGATAAGATGAACCCGTCCCAAAGGTCTGATTTCACTGTCCGGATGCTGCTTTAAATAATCCATAACTGCAGACTGAATATCTCCCGGAAAGACCTCCGGCTCCGGACAGGTCCGGAAGCATTCATAGCCGCCCGTTCCCGTAGCCCGGTAGTCGCTGGCAGCCAGGCGGTAGGTCCTTCCCCCTTCCAGCGGCTCTCCGTTTACCAGAACTTCGCTGACCCGGCTTCCCGCCGGTTTTCTCAGGTCTGCCGTATACTCCACCCCTGCGTAATGATCATAATTGTAGTGCTCCTCTTTCGGCTTCGTAAACCGCTCTGACACGGCCACCCGGCCGTCCTCCGGCTCAAAATAGGAGGCGCACCGTTCCAGCGCCGCTTTCAGAACACCGCCGGTTACCGTGATTACCACCAGACGGTTGGAAAAAGGATATGCTCTCAGCATATCGCCCAGACGCACCTTCCGTCCCAGACCGGCCGCCGCGTTGGGAAGACCCATGCAGGCAATGTCCGCTCCCGTTTTCCACAGCTGCACCTGATTCCCCAGGTCCGCCAGTCCCGTTCCTTTCACGGCTCTCTCCAGAGGAGACAGCGCCGGAATTTCTTCCTTCAGCGTGCCGATCACCTGTTCCTTCCATCTCTCTTCCGCTTCCCGAACAGGCTTTAATTCCTTCATCATCTTCTCCGGAACTGCCGGTCCGGGCTTTACCAGCTCTGCGCCAATCTCCCATCTCCCATCCTGTTCCTCCAGGATGATCTTTCCGTATTTGGCTCCGTTCGGAGGCAGCTGCAGAGTATAGGTCCCGTGGCTCATTCTTCCTTCGGTCTCCATATGCTGATGAGCCGTAAGGAGCAGGTCAAAATCCAGCTCCTCCAAAATCCGGCAGGCCACGTTTTCCTTTCCTCCGCAAAGGCGCTCTCCTGTTTCCGTATCGCACTCATAGCCGCCGTGATAAATACAGACCGTTACGTCGCACTCCTCTTTCATCCGGAAAAGGGCATCTCTGGCTGCCGAAAAGGCGTCGGTTATCTCCAAGCCTGTCAGATTCTCCTTGGATTCCCAAAGATTCACGCAGTCCGTGACCACGCCGCAGATTCCCACCCGCAGTCCGTTCTCCATGGTGCGGACCGTCCATCCCTTCACCGGGAGCCGTCCCGTGAAGTCCGTAAGATTGGCTGTCAGGCACTGGCCGTCCATGGCTTTCAAAAAGCCTTCCAGTTCCTCAAAACCGTAGTTAAAATCATGATTTCCCAGGACAAAGCAGTCATACCCCGCCTGGTTGAATGCCCAGGGAATCACGCGGGAAAATTCCCCCGACTCTCTCAGATATTTGATCAGGGGCGAACCCTGGATCGTATCTCCTCCGTCCAGGATCAGTGTGTTCCCGTCCTTTTCAAACTCCTGAAAGCACTGCAGCATGCTCCCCTGCCCGCTTCCTGCGGGAAACAGATTCCCATGAGTATCCGACGTATAATAAATAACAAGCTTTCGACTCATAACTCAGCCCCTCACCAGCTTATTTCTTATTCTGGTGGAAAACAGCTCTATAACCAGAATCAGCAGAATCAAACCCACCAGAATGGATCCCACCTCGTTCCACCTGTATGAATTCATGGCAAAAATCAACGGCGCTCCGATTCCGCCCGCTCCCACCAGGCCCAAGACAGTGGCGTCTCTTAAATTCATGTCAAAACGGTAAATCACCGTAGACGCAAAGTCCGGAAGAAGCTGAGGCAAAATTCCGTACCGGATCTTCTGGAAAAATGTGCATCCGGCCGCATCCAGAGATTCCAAGATCTTCTTGTCCAGGTCTTCAATCGTCTCAATGTACATTTTTGACACCATTCCCACCGAACAGAGGCTCATGGTCATCAGGCCGGCAAAAGCTCCCGGCCCGGTCACGCGGATAAACATCAGTCCGTATACAAAGGACGGGATGGTCCGCACTGCCATTACTGCCAGGCGGCTCACCAGGGCCACTCCTCTCGGCACAATATTGGAGGCGCCCAGAAATGCAAACGGCACCGCAATCACCGCTCCCACCAGCGTTCCCATAAAAGCAATGCACACGGTTTCCAGCAGCAGATAGGGAACGCCCTGGGAAGAAAAATCAAACAGGAACTCCAAATCCGGCGTGCAGATTCCTTTCAGAATGCCGGCCGCCACAGCCATTCCGTTTCCCACAGCTGATGTGGACCGTATTCCGACGCTGCTCCAGATCAGAAGAACCAGGATTATAACCGTCAGCAGAAGCCTTCCGGGCAGAGGAGATTTTTCCGCCTGCAGCTGGGCCGCAATTTTCTCGTTCATTCCTCTTTCCTCCTTAAGTAAGCCTTTTTCGGATCTGATGGCTGATAAATTCAATCACCACCACCGCTCCGAACAGTGTGATCAGGATCATTCCCACTTTATCGTACTCTCTCCAGCCCACCTTCTCGTTGATGATCAGTCCCAGGCCTCCCGCTCCCACATAACCCAGAATGGCTGCGTAGCGTACATTTCCCTCAAAACAGAACAGACAGTTGGAAATGTAGCCCGGCAGAATCTGAGGCACCACAGAGTATAGGAAGGCGTGAAATCCGGTGGCGCCCAGAGCCTCCATAGCCTCATAGGCCCCCATATCCACGGTCTCAATCTGCTCGTAGAGAAGCTTCCCCACATAAGAGAATGTGAATACGCCGATAGCGATGGTTCCTGCCAGCGTTCCCAGGCCGAATATATAGGTGGCGATCAGCGCCGTCACCAAAGTAGGCAGGGTGCGGACTATGCTGTAAAAGATGCGCACCGCACTGATCACCGCCCTGTTTTTCACAATGTTGGAGGAGGCAGTGACGGAAAAAGGCACCGCCAGCACTGCTCCTGCCGCAGACCCCAGAACAGACATTTTTATCGTGTCGAACAGAGGACCCCATACCTTGTCCAGGTAGGAAATATTAGGCGGAACCATCTGCTTCAGAATATCAAAAAAACGGTATCCGCCCTCCGTGAGCACCGACAGCCGAAAACCTGTCACCTGCACGGACACGGCTGCGGCCGCCGCCAGCAAAACGGCGGTCAGCAGCGCATGGGATGGAGGACGTTCCACGGTCTTTCCGTTCGGCAGCGTGATCGTTCTTCCTCTTCTCATCCCGCATCCTCCATTTTCCCGTATTCTTTTCCATTATATATGGAAGCAAGGACTTCGCCGCTCACCTGATCCGCCGGTCCGTCATATACGATCTGACCTGACCGAATGCCGATCACCCGGTCCGCATACTCCAGAGCAAGGTCCACATGGTGAATGTTGATAATTACGGTAATTTTCATCTCACGATTGATGCGGCGGAAATCGTCCATCACCTGCTTGGCCGTCACCGGATCCAGCGCGGCTACCGGCTCATCAGCCAGAATAATGGACGGATTCTGAGCCAGAGTCCTGGCCAGAGCCACTCTCTGCTGCTGTCCTCCTGACAGCTGATCCACCCTGGAATACGCTTTGTCCAGAATTCCCACCTGATCCAGCGCCTCCAGGGCGGCAATCTTGTCTTCCCGGCGGTAAATCCCCAGAAGAGATCTCCACCAGGGCAGCTCCGGTACCCGGGAGGTCAGCACGTTGTTGATCACTGTGGTTCTGGTGATCAGATTGAAGGACTGAAAGATCATTCCGATCTTTCTGCGGAATTTTCTCAGCTCACGTCCTCTGAGCTCCCCTACGCTGACGCCGTCCACCGTAAGCGTCCCTTCGGTAATGCCGTGCATTCTGTTGACGGCGCGGATCAAGGTGGACTTTCCTGCTCCCGATAAGCCGATAATGGCCACAAATTCTCCCTGTTCAATGTCCAGGGTCACATCGTCCAGGCCCTTCACCCCGTTGCCGTACACTTTACTCACATGTTCAAATCGAATCATTTTTCTACCTCATTGCCTGTTTTAGGCGCCGCCAATGCTGACGACGCCTTCTTTCAAGGTTTTCTGCGGGATCCGCTCCAAAAAGGATTACTCATTCATGCTCCGGATGATCTCCTGAGCCTTTCTCTCATTGTCATAGTCGGAATCCTTTGCCTCCTGATAACCGTTATGAGAGTAGATCGCAATCACTTCCTTGCCTTCCTCCGTATTTCCGATATTAATAAAAGCCTGCTGCAGCGCTGCCTTCAGACCGTCATCCATAATGGGAGATGCCTTGCTTACGCTGACCGTATCGTTATAGATTCCGGGAGTTACGCCGATCACTCCCACTTCCTCCCAGACAGAGCCTTCTCTGCCGTACTCCTCGTTCCACTGCTTTTCATAATCGTTGCGCACATCGGCATAGCTGACCATCACATCGATCTGCCCGGAGGCCAGACGAGCCATGGTGCTGCCGTAGGAATCGGATGTCACAACGCTGGACAGGTCGGTCAAAGCCTTTCCGTAGTTGTCCTGCAGCCAGATGGACGGATAAATATAACCGGCCGGAGAGGTGGTGGACATTACCGCCCAGGTTGCCCCGTTCAGATCGTCCCAAGTCAGCTCTTCGCCGCTGTTTACCTTTTCGGTAAGAGCCTGTCCTTTTTCAGAGGGACCTGCCAGAACCAGAGCGCGGTAATACGTCACCTGCTCGTCCGTAAAGGGATTGGGCTGACCGTCATTCCACTCTGCCGGATCGTCAGAATCCTTCGTCAGACCGTTTCTGGTCGCTGTCAGGATCACCTCTGCGCCGTCATCATACATAACGTAGGTTCCTCCGGGGATCAGGCCCACATCTGCCGTTCCGGCGCTGAGCGCCTCTCCCACAGCCTCGTAGTTCGTTCCAACAGTAATTTCCACATCCTTTACCTCATAGCCCAGTCCGGACAGTTCTTCCCGGAGCATCCCCTTCAGAGGCTCTGTGGCCGTAACGATCTCCTCCGGATCCTTTGACGGCACAAAAGCCACCGTCAGCTTGTCGATGCTCACCGAACCTGTCTCCTTCGATGCTTCATTCGCGGCGGAAGAGCCGGCGCTTTCTCCTGATCCGGAGCCTCCGCAGGCGGTCAGGCTTCCCATTGCCAGTGCCAAAGTCAGTACTGCTGCAAGTGATTTCTTCATGATGTTTCTCCTCCATGAGTGTGTAAATGAAATGTATGAATGTTAAAGCATTTGCCTTTAACCTTTTTTACTCCGCCCTGATATACCTGGACGGGAAGATCATGGTGATGCTTTCCTGACGCTTCTGCTGCACCCGCTCCAGCAGGCAGTTCAGCATGTGTTCCCAAATAAAATCCGTGTATATTCGGACCATATCGCAGGAAAAAAAAAAAAAAAAACGGGTTTC
>CALWEP010000036.1 GCA_944377325.1 uncultured Lachnospiraceae bacterium | reverse complement strand
CCTCCACCCGGCCGGAATCCGGCGCAATCAGACCGTTGACCAGCTTTAAAGCCGTGGTCTTTCCGCAGCCGGACCGGCCGATGATTGCAAGGAACTCTCCTTTTTCAATATCCAGGGAAAAATCCTTCAGCACCTGCTGCTTCCCGTATGCCTTCCGCACATGTTCAAACCGGATCACGGTCTCTTCCATGAATTACTCCTCCAACAGTCCCTTCTGCGCCAGAAATTCTCTGGCCACCTCCTGTTCGTCTCTGCCTTCCACTTCCACCTGGTAGTTCAGCTTCGCCATTTCCCCATCGCTCAGGATACCGTCCATTTTCATCAGGGCCTCCTCCAAACCGGGGAATTTCTCCAGGGAATCCTGACGTGCCACCGTAGAGCAGAAATAGTTCACCTGAAGATGCTTGTCATCCTCCAGCACCTTCACGTCCATGGACTCATTTCCCAGCTGGGCGTCTGTGGTATAAGCGTTTGTCACATCAATATCGCCGGAAGCCAGAGCCTGATATTTCAGACCGATATCAATATCCGCCACCTTGCCGAATTCCAGTCCGTAGGTTTGGCAGAGCGCCGGGAATCCGTCCTCCCTCTCCAGATAATCCGGATTGCCGCCAAAGGTCAGGCTGCCGGCCGCTGCCGCCAGGTCGCTGGTCTTTTCCAGTCCGTATTCATCCGCAACGCTGCCGCGCACCACCACCGTATACGTATTGTTAAAGCCGTACAGACCCAGCCAGGTCATCCCGTACTTCTCCTCATATTCCGCCTTCAGGGCTTCAAACATCTCCTCATCGCTCATTCCCTCCGCCGAATGGCCCAGCACCAGTACCCAACCGCTGGAGGTGTATTCCGGATACAGGTCAAATTCTCCTTTTTCCATCGCCGGCTGGATATTGCTGGTTCCTCCGCCGATTCCTTTGGTGATCTCCACGTCGTAATCCGTTTCCTGCCGGATCAAAGCGCCGAGCATCTCGCCCAGAATGTACTGCTCCGTCATGGGCTTGGTGGCGATCCGCACCACTCCGGTTTCCGTCTCTGTTCCGGCCCCCGTCTCCTGCGCCGTTTCTTCCCTACTGCCGCCGGAGCAGCCTGTCAAAGCCAGAACGGCCGCCCCAGCAAGAGCTGCGGCCATCCATAGGTTTCTCTTTTTCATTGTCAGCTTCCTCGTTTCTTAAAATATTTTTCCAATCTTCCCAGCATCAGGTCCAGGACCAGCGCCAAAAGAGCGATAAGAATGCTTCCCGCCGCCGTCATGGCAGGATTGTAGATGGTAATTCCTCTGTAAATGGCAACCCCCAGGCCTCCCGCTCCCACAAAGGAAGCGATTCCCGCCACGGATACGGTCATAACCACCATATTCCGCACTCCTGCCAGAATCACTCCTGCGGCCATGGGCAGCTTGACCCTCATAAGAGTCTGCAGTCCGGTGCTTCCCATTCCTCTGGCAGCCTCCAGAATATCTCTGTCCAAAGTGGTAAGTCCCACATAGGTATTTCTCACCATAGGCATAATCCCGTATATGGTCAGGGCAATCACCGCCGTCTTGTTTCCGATGCCGCTGAACGGGATCAGAATTCCCAGCAGGGAAATGGCCGGTATGGTGTAAAGCACATTGCACAGGCCCATAACTGCCGGAGCAATCCTGGGATGCTCCGAAATCCAGATTCCCAGCAGAAGGCCGATGGTCAGGGACATGGCAATGGCACATAAGGCCAGAGAAATATGATCTGCCAGAAGTCCGGCGAACCAGTCCGACCGCTCCCTGTACAGGGAAAAAATCGACGAAATCAGCTGAAGCATCTTTTGTCCCTCCTAAAGCTCTTTTATCTGATTATCTTACCGAAGCTTTTCCATTCTGTAAAGAAGGTACATTCAGGTAACTAAGTTTCAAAAAGGTACTGCAGTCTCACAGTACCTTGCTCAGGAAATTTTTCAGTCTTTCATTTTTCGGGCTGCCGAAAAATTCCTCCGGCGGAGCCTCCTCCACAAAATTGCCGCCCTCCATGAACATCACTCTGGTGGCAATCTCTCTGGCAAATCCCATCTCATGGGTGACCACCACCATGGTCATTTTTTCTTTTGCCAGCTCCCTCATAACCCCCAGCACTTCTCCTACCATCTCCGGATCCAAAGCCGAGGTGGGTTCGTCAAAGAGCATTACGTCCGGCTTCATGCAGAGAGCCCGCACAATGGCAATTCTCTGCTTCTGTCCTCCGGAGAGCTGGCCCGGATAGGCATTGGCCCGGTCTGCCAGTCCCACGCGGTTCAGAAGCTCCATGGCCGTCTTTTCCGCTTCCTCTCTGCTCTTGTTCTGCAGCTTCATGGGAGCGATGGTCAGGTTTTTCAGAATGGTCATATGGGGGAACAGATTGAAGGTCTGAAATACCATGCCCATTTTCTGCCGATGACGGTCGATATCCGTCTTTTTATCCAGAATGTCCACCCCTTCAAAAAGGATGTTTCCCTCCGTAGGCTCCTCCAGGCGGTTCAGGCACCGCAGAAACGTGCTTTTTCCGGAACCGGACGGTCCCACCACAAAGACCACATCGCCTTTATGAATGTCCACATTGATATTTTTCAGCACCTGTACGTCGCCGAAGGCTTTTCCCAGGCCCTTTACCTGGATCAATGGCTTTCCTCCGTCAATGCTCACTTTGTCTCAGCCTCCTCTCAAGCAGCTTGATGCCCTGGGTCATCACGATCACGCAGAGCAGATAAATGGCAGCTACCGTAAACAGCGGGAAGAAGGCGTTGAAAGTCCGGCTTCTTACGATGTCTCCCGCTTTCGTCAGATCCTGCAGGGCAATGTAACCGGATACGGACGTCTCTTTCAGAAGAGCGATAAACTCGTTGCACAGAGCCGGAAGCACGTTCTTGAAGGCCTGAGGCAGGATCACATACCACATGGTCTGAATATAATTGAATCCCAGGCTTCTTCCCGCCTCCATCTGCCCGTTGTCCACAGACATGATGCCGCTTCGGAATATCTCCGCCACATAAGCGCCGGAATTAATGCCGAACGCCAGAATCGCCACCGGAATCTTGCTCCTGGCGCTGGCCAGAATAATATAGTAAATGATCATCAGCTGCACGACCACCGGTGTTCCCCGGATCACCGTCAGGTACACATTGCACAGAAAATTGAGAATCTTCAGTTTATGAGTCTTCTCATGGGTGGCCCGGATGACGCCCACCACAAGTCCGATGGCAACGCCTAAAAGAACGGCGAACAGGGTGATGGTCAGGGTGACCTTGATTCCGTCCGTATAGTATTTCCAGCGATCATCCTTAATAAAGTTCAGATAGATCGCCTCCGAGAAATTCTCCCACATCTTGCGTCTCTCTCCTTTCTCCCGCCGGTAAAAGCTTCCGCAGCGCAGAAAGAACTGCGTCCCTTCCGAAACGCAGTTCTTTCGATCATGCCTGTCTTACTCAGCCGGAATGTACTTATTCATGATTGTATCAATTTCTCCGGATTCCTGCAACTCTTTAATTGCTCCGTTGATCTTTTCCAGCAGCTCCGTGTTTTCCTTGGCAGTAACCACCGCATAGGACTCATTGCTGAGAGCCTCGCCTACCTGCTTGATCTTGCCTTCGTTCTGGCTTAAGAATACTTTGGCGGGAGCACCGTCAATGATCACCGCGTCGATCTTTCCCGTAAGCAGGGACTGAACTGCCTCAAAGTAGGAATTGTAGCGCTCTACGTTGCTGTCTCCCGCAATCTCGGAAGCCTTCAGCTCTCCTGTGGTTCCCGTCTGGGCTCCCACCAGCTTGCCCTCCAGATCTGCCTCGGAAGCGATCTCGCTTCCCTCTGCCACCAGAAGCACCAGGGAAGAGGACGCATAGTTCTCAGAGAAATTCACGGAAGCGGCCCTGTCCTCATCATAGCTGATTGCCGCCATACCCATATCTGCCTTGCCGCTCACTACGGACGGGATGATGGCGTCGAAAGCCATATCCTCGATCTGAAGCTCCATGCCCAGCTTATCCGCAATGGCCTGAGCAATCTCCACATCGATTCCCACGATCTCATCTCCCTCGTGGTATTCCCAGGGATCGAATTCTGCGTTGGTGGCCATCACCAGCACGCCGCCTTCTCCCTCTGCGGCAGCCTCTGTCTCAGCTTCCTGAGAGGCTTCCTCTCCGGAGGTCTCTTCTCCTGTCTCCGCTGCGGTATCTGCAGAAGTTCCTTCTGCGGCAGCCTCCGTCTCCTTGGCGGAAGAACCGCAGCCGGCCATAGATGCTGCAGCCAGCACGGCTGCCATTGTCAGTGCGAATACTTTCTTTTTCATAATTGATCTCCTCCATCATTTTAAGCATAAATATATATGCATTTTTTTGCATATTTATAAACTCATGTCTTCTCCTATTATATCCGGTACTCTGAAAAAATCAAGCCCTTTTTTAAATTTTCTTGCGCAGTCCGCCGGATCCATATTATAATACATTTCAGATTTCTTATACAATCAGAACGTTTTGACAGACAAGGAGCCAGACTATGAAGATCATCATTATCGACGGACAGGGCGGAAAAATGGGCAAATGCGTGGTGGAACAGCTGAAAAAAGCCAGGCCGGAGCTGGAACTCACCGCCGTGGGAACAAACAGCATCGCCACCTCCGCCATGCTGAAGGCAGGGGCAGGAGCGGGAGCCACCGGGGAGAACCCGGTGATCGTCAACAGCAGGGACGCGGACATTATCATCGGCCCCATCGGCATCGTAATCGCCGATTCCCTTCTGGGCGAAATCACTCCCGCCATGGCTGCCGCCGTAGGAAGCAGCCCGGCCTACAAAATTCTCATCCCCTCCAGCCGCTGCCACCAATATGTGGCCGGATGCCGGGAACTCCCGCTGGGAGAGTACATCCGTGATGTGGTGGAACGGGTGGAACGGCTGCTGGACGAAAAAAACTGAATCCTTTACAGGCCGGCTCCCGGTCCTGCCGCAGTTTCGGAGGAGGAACTTCCTCCCGCTCCCGGCCCCGCCGGGCCGGCAGGCTCTGAGGGAGCCGGTTCTGTTTCTGCCGGCTTCGTTTCCGCAGGCGCCGTCTCCGCAGGCGCTGTCTCCGCAGGCGCCGTTTCTGCAGGCGCCGTCTCCGCGGGCGCCGTCTCTGCGGGCGCTGTCTCTGCGGGCGCCGTTTCCGCAGGCTTCGTCTCTGCAGGCGTCCCGTCCGTCTTGGTCGTTCCTGTCTGCTCCGTTCCCGCCAGCTCATAGCAGAGAACCGGATCTCCCTGGGAAATATTTTCATAAATCACCTTGGCCACTGCCGGAGGCAGGTTAATGCAGCCATGGGAGCCGTTTGTCTTATAAATAGTTCCTCCGAAGGCAGATCTCCAGCTTGCGTCGTGAAGTCCGATTCCTCCGTTGAACGGCATCCAGTAGGATACGGGAGTGGAATATCCCTCTCCTTTCAGCGTGGCATTTCTCTCCTTATAGGTGAGAGGATATGCTCCGGACGGCGTAGACCAGCCCTTTGACTCATTCCCCGATACGAAGTCCGACTCTACCAGAAGCTTTCCGTCCTTATAGAAAAACAGATGCTGCGCTGTCAGATTAATCTCCACGTAAGTATCCCCATAGTCATTCTCTCCATGACTGGCCGCTTTCTGGGAATACTCCGGTTCTCTGACCCCGCTCTCTCCCGACCGCACCATGGCCAGCAGAGCTTCCTTTTCCGCTGACTGATTGATTCTCCATCCGTAGTTTCCCCTGCTGATGGTCACCTCCGTTCCGTAGGAGGTCTTCAGGCTTTTGGCCCGATAGGCAGTGTTGTATTTTGTCGCCAGGGTCTGGACGTATTCCGCCGCTCCTTCCTCGGAAACAATCACCTGGCTGCCGTCATCATAGAGCCACTGACTGATGGTATCCCCGTCCAGCACCTCTGTCCGGTCTCCTAAGGTGTAGGTGACCGTCACTCCCGCGCAGCGGTTGTACTCCTCCAGAAGCGCCTTCAGCCCCTCGTCTTCCGCCGTCACTTCCGGTTTGCGGTACACGTCCTTCTCCTCCAGAGAAAGCGTCCTTTCCAGTCTGGAGACCGCCTCTGCCGCCGCCTCCTTCAGCTTTTCCCCGTCCGGCTCATCTCCTTCCTGCTCCGGAATGATCACATATCCCGTTCCCGTTTCATAGGAAGAAATCCTGGCATTTTCCGGCTTTTGGATCTTTTCCTCGTCCATACAGTCCAGCGCTTCCAGCGCTTCATTCAGCTTTTCTTCCTCGTAGTTCACCAGCGTCCGGATCTCATACTCACTGCCGCTTATCCAGGCGGGCAGCCAGGCAAAGGGGTTCTGACCTGCCAAAATTTCTTCCAGACTTCCGTCAAATTCCGCCTTGAGGGAAATGTCCTCTCCGGCAATGCTCTCCGACCGTCCGCCCCGTTCTTCCAGAACCAGCACATAGCCCTCCGCTCCCTGGGCGATCATGGTCTTAACCTGATCCGGGGATTTTCCGGAAACGTTCATCCCATTGATCACGGTTCCGTTGAAAAACACCGTTTTATATGTAAATCCGATCCAGCAGTATGCTCCCGCCGCTGCGGCAGCCAGGATTCCTCCTGCAAGAAGGATCTTTTTTCTGTTTCCTGAGGGTCTTTTCTTTTCTCCGCCCTCCTGCTCTCCCGCTTTCGTCCCCGCCGGCTCCGCCAGCCCGGGCTTCTTTCTGCTCCTTCCCCTCACCGTCTCTTTCTCCGGCGGGGAAATTTCTTTTTTCTTGAACAATGAATCTGTCATCCTCTCTGTTTATTATCCTTCCATCAGATGAAGGTTTCTCAGCCGGCCGTCGCGGATGTGCTCCGTAACGGACAGGGCGTGAGGTTCCAGATAGTCCCAGTCTCCGTCTGTCAGCCCCTGTGCCTTCAGCTCTGCCGCCACTGCCCCGCAGATCTCCTCGATCAGAAGGCTGCGGTCTCCTCCTTCCGTGAGAAGACTCTCCATGGCCGGCCCCAGTCCTCCCAGAACAGGCAGCTCTTTCACAGACCGGAACATCCATTTATAATAAGGAGTATAACGGTTATTCAGGAGAAATACCATGGAAATTCCTGCCTTCACAAATTCGGCGGCCGCCAGAGCTGCCGCTCCCGTCTCTCCTCTTTTTCTGCAGCGGCTGTAATTATACTGGCCGCTCTGAGCCATAAGCGCCGCCCTGGCAGCAATCTTTTTCCGCCGCACATCCTCCGGATAGCCCCTCAGCAGAATTTCCCGAATCCCGGTAAATTCTCCCAGGTCATCCCGGAATACCTGTCCGTTTACCGCCTGAGCCAAGGCATACTCCGGAACGGCCAGCCAGTGCTCCGGCTCCTCCGGCACCCCCGGAAAACCGATCATCCGCTCATAGAATTCCCGAACGGTCATAACTCCCTTCCGGGAGCTTCCCAGCAGGCTGGCCTTCTCTTTCCTGATTCCTCTGAACTCCGCCGGCAGCTTTCCGTATGATCGGAACAGCCGAAAGCCGATCTCTCTGCTGTCCTCCTCCGTCAGCCACAGGCAGAAACCCGCTTCAAAGTCATGGTCTCTGGACAGTTCGTCGTCATAGCCGAAGCATTCCGAACCTTCTCCCGCCAGGCCGACAGCGATCCGTTCTTCATATTCCGGAAAGTACTCCCGGATCATAGGTCTTCCGTACTCCTCATAATAAGCTCTCGCCAGCTCAAGTCCCTTCATCCCCAGCGCCTCCGTAGATCTCCTCCGCCCTCCGGCGCAGGTCCTGTTCTGCCAGAAAAAAGCCGAAATAGCCGAAGGTCGGCGCACATTTCCGGCAGGTGAATCCGTAATATCCGTCTCTCGGCTGATTCGGATCGTCAAAATATGCCATAGCCCGTTCCAGGCAGAGGCGGATCTGCTCTTCCCTTTTCTCCGGGTCCTGTTCCCTTCGCTCATGCAGGCAGGCCAGATTTACCCAGGTTACCGCCAGCTCCATAGCTCCTCCCGGCAGTTTTTCCATGATCTCCACAGCTCTTTCATAGCAGCTGAGAGCCTTATCATACTGCTCCAGATCCGTCCGGGCCAGAGCCAGATTATTGTAAAGGCCGGCAAAGCGGTAATCTCCGGGATCCAGAAGCCGGCTGTAGATGCTCTCCGCCTCTTCATACCAGGGAATCGCTTCCTCTGCCCTTCCGAAGGCCTTCATGGTCGTAGCGGCATTGAGAAATGTGGTCCCTGCCGTCACCGTACCTTCCATTTCGTGGCTCCGGACTAGCCGGATTCCTTCTTCCGACGCCCAAAGTCCCTCTTTCTCCTTTCCCGTGCTCCTGTGAAAGCCCATCAGCTCGTTGAGAAGGGTGATCTGCGCCCTCCAGTCTCCTGCTCCGGACGCAGCCTCCAGCCACCTGTTCAGATGGCGCTCCGCCTCCTCCGTCCGGTCCTGCTCCAGAAGCCGGTCCAGCTCCCGGATCACTTCCCGGACCTGGATCCTGCCCTCCTCATGGTTTCTTTCCTGCATAGCTTCATCTCCCATACGAACTGCCTCCTCAGCGTCTCACCGCCCAGGCCAGGACAGCCGCCCACACCTGCTCATTCTGAGGCCACACCCTGGCCCATTCGCTCCGGGGCATAGGACAGGAAACCGATCCCACCTCCAGGGTAATGCTGGGCACCGGTAGCTCCTTTGTCTGCAGCCAGTCTTTATAGCCGCCTCCGCCGCTGGAGGGAAGCAGGCTGTAGCCGGTGATTCCGGCCGCCAGCTCTGCCAGCTCCCGGGACTGATCCTGTACTTTGTTTCCCTCATAGTCCCAGTAAATCACCTCTCCCATGGAATGGTAGTTGAGAACTAAGGACCATTGGTACTTGTTCGCCAGGTTCACCAGAGCCATGCTCTCCGGCTCGGAGCAGACGGAGGTCCCTTTGTAGCCGGCAAAGGAAGGATGTCCGAGATCGTTCAGTTCCTCCCAGCCCGCATCAAAATTGCTGTTCAGGTCCACCCCTCTTCCGTTTGCCTTCCAATAGTCCAGGTATCTGTCCAGAGAAGCCTCCGTCCGTCCCTCTTCCAGATCCTTCCTGTAAGCCTCCTCCACCGTCTCTCTCAGCTGGGGCGAGTTGATTCCTGCCAAGCCGAACTGGCTGATGGAGACCCCGTCCGGATTTACCATGGGAAGAAAATGAACCGCCGCCCGATCAAACAGGCTGGAATAGCTGATTCCCCCGTATCTCCCCGTATCGTACTGAGCCAGCGCCGTCTCCAGCTGCTTCATCACCAGCAGGGGAGTCATATATTCTCTGCCGTGAATGGCCCCCTGTATCATCACATGAGTCCCCGCCCCTGGGTTTCCCACCACAATCTCATAGAGATTTCTTCCGTCCAGAGAAGTTCCTATGACATTCACTGTCATCCTGCTTCCGTACTGAGCCTGCAGCTCCCGAATATCCTGCTCCATATCCGTATAGGAATATTTGTCCGCTGTCCGGACCACGCCCCACTCTTCGGGCATTTCGCTGGGACTGGCTGTCCCGGTCATCAGTGTCTGTCCCGGTCCCACGGTGATCAGACTGCTTCCCGGTCCCGCCGCCAGGCTGATCCCGGGAGCGGCTCCCGTCAGGGCCAGAGCCAGAACAGCCGCCCCCATATATGTTCTGAAATCTCTCATATTCTGTCCGCCTTCCTGCTAAAACCGCCGGTTTCATCTTTCTCCGGCTGCTGGTCTTTAGAATACCATATTTTTCTGGTAAAAAACATTACGCTTCTCTTAAGAATCCCTGAAACAGCCTCCGTTCCGCTCTCTCCATCTCCGAAGGGAAAAAGCCAAAAAACAGAGGCAGCCAGGTTTTACCCTGGTATCTGCCTCTGTCAGAAAATCTTATTTCTCGCTCTTAGGCGCCAGATCTGCCGGACGCATGCTCAGATTGACTCTGCCCATCTTGTCGATCTCGATCACCTTTACGGTTACCTCATCGCCGATGTTTACCACATCCTCGACCTTGCCCACTCTCTTGTCAGACAGCTTGGAGATATGAACCATGCCGTCCTTGCCGGGAGCCAGCTCCACGAAAGCGCCGAAGTTCATAATGCGGACAACCTTTCCGTCCATCACCATGCCGGGCTCCAGTTCGGTCACAATATTGCGGATAATGGAGACAGCCTTGTCAATCATGGCCTTGTCCGTGCCGCATACGTTTACGGCGCCGTCATCGGTGATATCAATCTTCACGCCGGTCTCCTCAATGATCTTGTTGATCACCTTGCCCTGCTTTCCTACCACGTCGCCGATCTTAGAGGGATCAATCATGATCTGCTCGATCTTGGGAGCGTAGGGGCTCAGTTCCTTCCGCGGCTCAGCGATTACCGGCTTCATAATGTTGTCCAGAATATAAAGCCTTGCCTCTCTGGTCCGGGCAATGGCCTCCTCGATAATGGGACGGGTCAGTCCGTGGATCTTAATATCCATCTGAATGGCCGTAATTCCCTTGTGAGTTCCTCCTACCTTAAAGTCCATGTCTCCGAAGAAGTCCTCCAGACCCTGAATGTCCGTAAGAACAATATAATCATCGTCTGTCTCTCCGGTCACCAGTCCGCAGGAAATACCTGCTACGGGAGCCTTGATGGGCACGCCTGCAGCCATCAGGGACAGAGTGGACGCGCAAATGCTGGCCTGGGAGGTGGAGCCGTTGGACTCCATGGTTTCGGACACCGTACGAATGGCATAGGGGAATTCCTCCTCTGTGGGCAGTACGGGAACCAGAGCTCTCTCTGCCAGAGCGCCGTGGCCGATCTCCCGGCGTCCCGGTCCTCTGGAGGGCTTGGTCTCTCCTACGGAATAGGACGGGAAATTATAATGGTGCATATATCTCTTGGACGTCTCGTTCAGATCCAGTCCGTCGATCTTCTGAGCCTCAGACAGAGGTGCCAGCGTACAGGCATTGAGGATCTGCGTCTGTCCGCGGGTGAACATGCCGGAACCGTGCACTCTGGGAAGAATGTCGATCTCTGCTGCCAGAGGACGGATCTCCGTAATGGCACGTCCGTCGGGACGCTTGTGATCCTTTAAGATCATTTTCCGGACCGTCTTCTTCTCATACTGATAAATGGCCTCTCCCAAAATAGCCAGCCATTCTTCATTTTCTGCAAAAGCTTCTTCCAGTCTCTCGGTGATGGCGGCAATGTTGGCCTCTCTGGTCTGTTTGTCATCCGTAAATACGGCCTCTTCCATCTCTTCCTGGCTTACCAGCTCTCTGATGGCGGCAAACAGCTCCTCCGGTACGGCGCAGCTCTCATAGCTGTGCTTCTCCTTACCGCATTCGGCCACAATCTGATCGATAAAACGGATGATTTCCTGGTTCACCTCATGAGCCTTGAAAATGGCGTCGATCATAGTCTGCTCCGGCACTTCGTTGGCTCCGGCCTCGATCATAATCACCTTTTCTCTGGTGGAAGCCACCGTCAGAGCCATGTCAGACACTTTTTTCTGTTCTGCCGTGGGGTTGATGATAAACTGACCGCCGATCATGCCCACCTGAGTCATGGCACAGGCGCCGGCAAAGGGGATGTCGGCAATGCACGTGGCAATGGCGGAGCCCAGCATGGCAGTCAGTTCCGGGCTGCAGTCCGGATCTACGCTCATTACCAGATTGTTTAAGGTCACGTCATTGCGGTAATCCTTAGGGAACAGGGGCCGCATGGGACGGTCGATGACTCTGGAGGTCAGAATGGCATTTTCGGATGCCTTTCCCTCTCTCTTATTGAAGCCTCCCGGGATTTTGCCCACGGAGTACATTTTCTCCTCATATTCTACGCTCAGAGGGAAGAAATCGATCCCTTCTCTGGGTTTTGCGGACGCGGTGGCTGTGGAAAGCACTACCGTATCGCCGTAATGCATGAATGCGGCGCCGTTTGCCTGAGCCGCCACTCTGCCGATATCAACTGTCAGCGTTCTGCCTGCCAGTTCCATGGAAAAACTCTTATACATGGTCTGTCTCCTTTTCTGATTTTCCGCCGCCTTTTTCTTCCGGCAGAAGACGCCGAAACTACTGAACAGCCCGGGAACGGCTTTCCCTGGTTCTTCAGCGGTCTCGGACCATGCTTCTGCCAAATGCGGCGCATCTGTTCCGAGCTCTTTTCCGTCCCGCATAAATGCCTTTATACGAAACGTAGGGTGGAGTCCTTCTCCACCCTAAGCTCTTGTCTCATTACTTTCTGATGCCTAACTTCTCGATCAGAGCACGATAGCCCTCCAGATCGTTCTCCTTTAAGTAGTTTAAGAGACCGCGTCTCTGTCCTACCATCTTCAGAAGTCCTCTTCTGGAATGATGATCCTTCTGATTCTTCTGTAAATGCTCAGTCAGCTCGCTGATTCTTGCGGTCAGCAGTGCGATCTGAACCTCCGGTGAACCGGTGTCTCCCGGGTTTCTTCCATACTCTGCGATGATTGCAGCCTTTTTCTCCTTTGAAATCATGGTGATTTCCTCCTTATTAAAAATAATCTCTCACCGTTTACCAAGCCTCCGGTTGGAGTATCCAGGAAACCGGGCAGACGGCGTCTGCACAGTTGCATACCTTGTGAGTGTAGCATAGGCGAAATGATTTGTCAATGCAAAATCCGCCGGGGAATGCGCCGTCCAAATCAATTTTTAATGTGCAGATCCATGCTTCCCGACCGGAAGCCTTCCAGGTCCAGCGTTATATAGGAAAACCCCAGCTTTTTCAGACGTTCCGTCAGCTCTTCTCCCAGCAGAACCGCCCGGACCATCTGATCCCGGTCCGCCTCTATCCGAGCCACCTGTCCGTGAAGGCGAAGCCTCACATTTCCCTCCAGAAGCTCCCTCAAAACCTCCT
>CALWEP010000035.1 GCA_944377325.1 uncultured Lachnospiraceae bacterium | reverse complement strand
TCTTCTCCCTCTTCCCGCCCTGACAGAGGCAGACACCGCCCCTATGTAACGGCGGCGGCCTCCGGCCGCAGCCGCCCAGGTCCCTCCCGTACTGCCGGGATTTCTCCGGATCTATATCAAGCACCGGCCGTGTGCAGTGTCTGCCGGCGGGAAGCGCTGCCGTCTTCGGCAGCCCTACTCTATTCTATGCGGCCCTTTTCTTTTGGTTCCTGTTTTTCTCTCAGCCCTGGGCAATTTCCTTAATCAGAATCAGTCTCTCCCCCGGGGAAATCTGATCGGAGGTCAGTCCGTTGGCCTCCATTACGTTTTCCACCGTAGTGTGAAATTTTTTTGCGATTTTCCACAGAGAGTCTCCCGGCTGGACAATATATCCCACAATTCCCGGGAGGCTTTGGAGCTTTTCCACGTCCATAGGCTGTACCTGCACTCCGGTGATCACCTGCCGGCATACGGGGCGCAGCACCAGAAGGTCCAGGTTGATCACCGCTTTGATTTCCACCATGCTTCCTCCCAGCATAACCGCCGACATATTGTCCAATCCGGCGCTGACCTGACAGATGCTCTCCTCCCCGATTCCCTTGGCCTCCACCGACTGGCGGAAGGGCACTGCCTCCGTCGCGGACTGAATGGGCTGGCTGTCATCATCCGTCATGTACAGAAGCTGTACCTCCAGGGCCCCTTCTATGTACAGGGCGTCTTCCCTGATCTCTGTCTCGTCGATTCTCACGGTTCCCTGGCTGTGGCAGATCTGAAGAATACGGTCCTGGCGGCTGATCTCCAGCTTTTCTCCGATCTTGCATTTGCAGAGATTTCTGGTCAGAATCTGATCGAAGCAGACCTCTCCCGTCTCCGGGATCAGCTCTCTGTTGGTGGAGTACAGGTCGCTGAGCAGGCGGATTTTCTCCTCCTCGTAGAGCCGGATGTCCGCTTCGATCACCGCATCCAGTTCCAGCTCTCTCATTTCCCCGTCATAGTCCGGCTTCGCCTCCACCTCTCTGTGGACCAGGCGAAGGGATATCACAGGAATCATTTCTTCCCGGCACCCGCTCACCTCCAGCTCTCCGGAAAAAGGAACGCTCTCTTCCAGCCACTGTACGGGAGCGTCCTCTCCCTCCGCGTCATAGATCACAAATACGGACAGCTCTCCGTCAATATGCAGGTTTCCGTCTCCCGGACGGCCGGAGGTTCCCGTCAGGCGCACCTCGCTCCAGAGAATCTTCTCCACATTCGGCTTGCTGCCCGGGAGAGGAATCACCTCTTTTACCCGATACGTGTCCTTTTTCCGGACGGCAATCCCCGCCACATCCAGTTCTTCCTTCAGAGTCTCCAGCTCTTCCCCGTTTCCCGACGCCGCCGCGTCCGCTGCCGCCTCCGCGTCATAGATCGTTTCCACCTGAACCTTTAAGGTGACCAGAGCCTTTATGCTCATTTTCCGGGAATTGATCATCCCTGCGCTCAGATCGTCCAGCTCCCAGGATACATTCACAAAGTCATGTTCCCGCAGATCCGGTACATTCACCGTCTCCTCGAAGGGAAGAGAGCCTCCCAGCGCCCTCAGGCCTCCCCCTTCCTTTCTGTAGAGCACCTTGAAGTCCAGCTTTCCCCGGATGGCCACCTTTTCCCCCTGAGGCCTGGAGGCCTCAATCTGTACGGTGCCTGTATCCAGCACCACCTGCTCCATATCTTCCATTGTATCCGGCACAATAAAATCCTCATCCAGGGTCAGCTGAGCAGCCGCCTGGTTCTTCCACCGGCTCATCCTGATATTTTTCTTTACCAGCTCCATGTCGCCATGCCTTCCTTCACAATTTTTATAAGAAACTCTATGCTGTCCGGCAGGCTTTTATGTGCTCTACTCTCCGTAGCGGTCCATAAAATGATGGCGCACTCCTCCTGAAACATACCCCAGGCAGATATCCAGATTGACATTTTCCGCGCTTTTTAAAATATTGTTTTCCACTCCGGGATTGTTCTTTTTCAAAGCTGCGATCAGCTCCTTAATCTCCTGCCTTTTGGAAGTGTGGACAATATCCGCCGCGTTCACCCGCTCTCCGGCCGCCTCCCGTTCTCTGGCGATCTGCTCCGTGAAGCGGCAGGCGCACTGGAGGAACCGCAGCTCATTGTAATCCTTCCAAGCCAGGATATCCTCCTCCCTCACATAGTACAGGGGACGGATCAGCTCCATCCCCGGGAAATTGGTGCTGTGAAGCTTAGGCATCATGGTGTTGAACTGGCCTCCGTAGAGCATTCCCATCAAGGTCGTTTCCACTACGTCATTAAAATGATGGCCCAGAGCGATTTTGTTGCACCCCAGTCTGGCGGCCCCGGCATAGAGGAAGCCTCGGCGCATTCTGGCGCACAGGTAGCAGGGATTGTCCTTCACATCCGTCACCGCCTCAAAAATATCCGATTCCATAACGGTCACGGGAATCTCCATGAGCCGGGCATTTTCTTCAATCATTTTCCGGTTGTCGGGGTGATAGCCCGGATCCATCACCAGAAATTCCAGGTCAAAATCCACGTTTCCGTGGCGCCTGATCTCCTGCATGCACTTTGCCAGAAGCATGGAATCCTTGCCCCCGGAAATACATACGGCCACCCGGTCTCCCTCCTTCACCATCCGGTATTCCTGCATGGCGCGGACAAAGGGCCGCCAGATTTCTTTTCGAAATTGCTTGATAATGCTGCTCTCTATTCTCTGACAGGGAGTCTTCATAAGGTATTTTCTCCTGATTTTTCATTTATTCCGCAGGCAGAAAGAGGGTCCGTTCCCATACGGCCCCCTCCCATGCCCGTCCAGTACATCATAGCTCATATTCCGCCTTTTCGCCAGCAGAAAATCCTTCCTGCCCGTCTTCCCCTGCTGCCGATGGGTTCACCGGAAGATAACCGGATCTTCCAGGTATTCCGTCTTGACCACAATATAAGGATATGACTTCTCCTCTCCTCCGTCCTCTCCCTTTTCCGGTCCCATCAGTTCCGCCCGGAACACGATCCCCTCCTCTGTCAGGTACAGCTCCCTCACTGCAATGCTGTAGCCTCCGGTCTCCTGCTCCCCGTAACCCTCCGCTATGTACAGCCCTTGTCCGTCGGAGTAGGTGAGCTTGAAGGGAGCCGTCTTCTTCTCCTCAATAATTCCCTGCAGTTCCTCCGGCACCTCCCGGTTTCCCACCACCGTGAAATCCAGATCCCTCACCTTCGCCGGTTCCGTCTCCTGCGCGCATCCGGCAGAAAACCTCACCAGAAATACCCAGAGCATCAGCGCCGCCGCCATGACCATTTTTTTGTTGAAAATCCCTCTCATGCCTGCCTCCTTTTTTTCCAATCCATACTATCCTATGAGGGTTTCCGGCCGGTTATGCCTGGCCTGCAGCTGTTCATATTTTGTTCAAAATATATTTAAAATCCATTTACACAATCAACATTTTTTCTTCATGTTTCCCATCTATACTACAACCATAGACAGCGAGAGCTGCTATGAACTAAAAGATTTTTTTCATAATACTTGGGCTGATTTTATCAGCTCTCCTCCCTTTTTTATAATACAAATCCGGGTGGCGCGGGGCCCCCGGATTTATTCGTCTGCACTATTCTTTTTCCATGGGGCCGCCTATGCCCGGAGGATAATGTAAGCCATATAAGCTGCATACATTGCCACCATTCCAAGGCCCTGCATCCGGTTATACCGCATTCTTCTTTTCCCCATAAACCAGCAGATGATACTGAACAGAATCAGGCAGATCAGGTCATAGGATGTGACAATTGTCACCGAAATGGGACTGAGAACGGAAGACACTCCCAGAATCAGCAGAATGTTGAAAATATTGGAGCCGATCACATTTCCCAGTGCCAGCCCGTTTTCACCTTTTCCGGCCGCCACCATACTGGTCACCAGCTCCGGCAGGGACGTCCCCACAGCCACAATGGTCAGGCCGATGAGGTTCTGGCTCAGACCGAAGGCAGCCGCAATGCTGCTGGCGCTGTCCACCACCAGATCTCCCCCGATTACAATGGCTGTCAGACCTGCCAGGATAAACACGGCACTTTTGGCGGGAGACAGGACCGCGATCTCCTCCGCCGGCTCTTCTCTTCCCTTCAGAGCAGACCGGATAATCTTATAGAGAAAATATCCGAACAGAGCCAGCAGCAGCAGGCCGTCCGCCCTTCCCATGGTCTGGTCAAAGGCAATCATTGCCAGCAGAATAACGGCAATCACGATGGAGAACGGAAAATCCCAGCCCATGATCTTTCTGTCCGCCGGCATCAGCATCACTGCGGCGCTCAGTCCCGTCACCATAAGAAGATTAAAAATATTGGAACCGATTACGTTTCCCACGGCAATTCCGTTGTTGTGGCTGAGAGCTGCCGTCACGCTCACCGCCAGCTCCGGCGCGCTGGTGCCGAAGGCCACCACCGTCAGTCCGATGATCACGGCCGGCACCCGCAGCAGCTTTGCCACTGAAGAACTTCCTTCCACAAAAAGATCCGCCCCTTTGATCAGAAGCGCAAATCCCACTATCAGCAACAGACAAACCATTCCCATTTCATCTCTTCCTCTCTTGTAATTTTCTTTGCCGTCTCTTTTCTCAACAAAAAAACGAGACCTCTCCGCATGGCAACCATACGATCAAAGTCTCGCTTATTATATGCACACCGAGTTATTTCTAACTGTGATGACGGCTGTACACAACATTTTGCAACGGAAGCTACTCCCTTTCATCAAGCAAAAAGTATACTGAAAAAAGCCGTTTCTGTCAAGGAATGTTTTTCACTATTTCCCTGCGGAGGAGAAAAAGAGCCAGCAGGTTGGGAACTGCCATAAGGCCGTTCCACAGGTCTGACAGCTCCCAGACAGTTTCCAGGCGGGCCAGAGATCCCAAAAACACCGCATTGAGATACAGAAGCATATAAATTCGGCTTCCCAGCCGCTCAGAAACGGCCGTTTTGGAGAGAAGATGGCGGCAGGCCTGCCTTCCCATGAAAGACCAGGCCGCCATGGTTGCGAAAGCAAACAGAATCATGGCCCCTGACACCAGGTATTCTCCGGCCGGCCCCAGACTGCGGGAAAAGCACAGAGCCGTCAGCGCCGCCCCGTCTCTGCCCTCTCCTCCCTCCGTTCCCACCGTCAGCAGAATCACAAGGGCCGTCAGCGTGCAGACCACAATAGTGTCAAAAAACACCTCAAACATGGCCCACATTCCCTGATGCTGAGCCGTTCCTTCCTCCGACGCTCCGTGGAGAATCGCCAGGGTGCCCAGACCCGCTTCATTGGAAAATACTCCTCTGGCCACCCCGTACCTCATGCTTCGGCTCACCAGATATCCGGCGGACCCGCCCACGGCAGCAGCCGGTTCAAAGGCCGACCGAAAAACAGAGACAAGCACGCCGGGAATACGGTCCCAGCAGGAAAGAATCACGATCAGGGAAAAAACCGTATAGATCCCCGAAGCTGCCGGCATTAATGCTCCGGAGACGGCGGCTATCCGCCGCTCTCCCCCTGCCGCCACCGCACCCACCAGCACCGTCACTGCTGCCGCGCAGAAAAGCGGGGGAATCCCGAAGCTGTAGGCTGCCGTCTGAGACAGGGCATTTGCCTGGACCATGCTTCCCATTCCCAGAGAAGCCATTACACAGAAAAAACTGTAGAGCAGGCCGACTGCTCCCAGCCCCAGCCGGTCCTCCAGATAGACCATCGGTCCGCCCAGCCATCGGCCGTTTTCCCTTTTCCGATAAAGCACTCCCATACAGGCTTCTCCGTAAGCGGTCATCATCCCTATGGCGGCGGATATCCACATCCAGAATATGGCTCCCGGTCCTCCGGCGGTGAGGGCCGTAGCTACGCCGGCAATATTTCCCGTACCGATGGTGGCTGCCAGTGCGGTGCAGGCGGTCTGAAAAGAGGAAATTCCCCCGCCTTTTTTCCCTCCCTCCCCTCTCCACAGCCTGCCTCCCGTTTCTCCCCACCACAGTCGAAAGCCGCGGATCTGAAAAAAACCGCCGGCGGCAGTGAGATACGTCCCCATTCCCAGCAGAGCCGCCAGCATCCACGGTCCCCATACCAGCTCCTGCAGTCTGTGTATCATTCCGCTCCCTCTTTCCGCCGCTTTTCTATCGCATTTTATGACCGGATGTGCTATACTTATTCCCATAAGAACACATTTCAGAAATGAGGGATTTTATGCCGGGATTCACAACTCATTACATTATGGGCATGAAGGCCTACAATGATATGAAATACCAGCCGCTCAAGCATATTATCGCTAAATACCGCTGGCTCTCTCAGCTGGGCCTCCAGGGTCCTGAAATGGTTTTCTACAACATTCCCATCCTGCGCCACCGGGATTACCGGAACGTAGGCTCCTATATGCACGAGCATCATGTAAACGATTTTTTCCGATGCTATCTCACCCACTTGTCCAGACTCTCCTCCAGGCAGCAGAGGGAGCAGGGGCTTGCCTATCTGGCCGGGTATATCTGCCATTACGTGGGAGATTCCATCTGCCACCCCTATGTGTATGGAAGGATCGGCTATGATATCAATAATCCTTCCACCCACCACCACGGCCTTCACGCTTCTCTGGAAAATGACATCGACGCCCTTCTGCTGAAAAAGTACAAAAAAAAGAAGCCGTCCCAGTTCAACCAGGCGGCTACCATATGTTTAAACGGGCAGGAGATTCAGTTTATCTCCCGCTTCCTCTCTTCCTGCATCAACGAGACCTACTACCCTATCACCTACAGGAACAACTTCCAGGTCAGTCCCCGTATGGTTCACCGGTCCATTCTGGCCCTGCGGTTCGGATGCCGCACTCTGGCGGACAAATCCGGCAGGAAGAAGAACAGCATTGAATTTGTGGAGTCCATCTTCCTGAAAAATCCGGTGGCCTCCGCCAAGCTGGTGACCGACGAGGTCTCTGATCCCAGGAAATGCCTGAACCTCGATCGGGAAATCTGGTGCAATCCCTGGGACAAGGCCCTGGCATCCAATGCCGCATTTCCCGATCTGTTTTATCAGGCTCTTTCCAAGTGCAGCCTTCTGTATTATCTGCTGAACAAGAGCCTGACTTCTTCCGTTCCCCTGGAGGACCAGGATTTCCACCTTCTTCTGAAGGAGCTGGGAAATCACTCCTACCACAGCGGACTTGCCGTAAAAGACTGATTCTACAGGAGGATCTGGTCTCCGTCCTTAATGCAGTAGTGACGGGTGACGCCCAGGTCCTCCATCCATTTTCTGGTGGTGGCCGTCAGCCAGCTTCCGCTGCCCGGACCGCCGCCGTTGTCATTGTCCCATAACCACTGGGGAGTAGGCCACAGGCAGATTTTCGGACGCATAATCCGGTAAAAGTCCTGATCCGCCCCTCCCTGTCCGTGATGGGCCATCTGTATGATATCGCATTTCAGTTCTCTGGTGTCCCAGTCCTGAATCAGCCGGGCTGCCGCTTCCTGCCCCATATCTCCCGTATACACAATATAAACTCCGTTCAGGCATACGGTATAGGCTACGGATGCATTATTTCCACTGTCATGGTCGAACAGGTATCTTCTGTTCATCACCGTAACCGTGGCATCCCCCACGGCAATCTCCGTTCCTTTCCGAATATCCCCGTGCTTCTTCTCCTCCGGAACCGATTCCAGGGCTTTTATAAAAACTGCCGCCGTATCCGCTCTGGTGGGATCCTTCTCATAATACCAGCTCAGATCCGCAATGGAATAATAGATATTCTCAATTTCCAAAGGAGGCTGATCCATATTCAGGATAGCCGTCAGGGCGCCTATGTGGTCATTGTGAAGGTGGGTCACCAGCCAGGCATCCACCCGGCCTCCCATGGACTGTACCGTTTCCACCAGATGATCGGCGTCCGCAGGCGTTCCGCCGTCCACCACAATCACATGGCCGTCTTTTGTCCGGATGACGGAGGAAAGCATCTGGCTGGCGCTCTGATTGGCCAAAAGCCTCAGCTCGCCGCCTGCGAAAAGCCTTTCCTCCTCCGCAGAAACAGCTTCCGGGGTATCCTCGCTCATCCGGATCATTTCAATTCCGCTTTTTCTTATCTCCGGCCGGTCCGGCAGATCCTCATAGTCCTCCTGCGGCTTTATGCCGGTTAAAAGCAGCAGGACCATAACAGCCAGTACCAGACCGCAGATTCCGCTGCGCTCCCTCATAATTCTACTCCGCAGAATCGGCTTCCGTCTCCGGAGCCGGAAGCTCGAAGGCAGCCGTCTCGCTCCAGTCGGCAGTCTCCCACTCCGCAGAGGTGTAGTTCGGCTCTACCTCTCTCTGCTGAGCCGGCACAATGGCATCATCTACCAGCCAGGTGCTTTCGTCATCCACAGTGCTCTCCGGCATTACGTAGATCCACACCACGTTTTCCTTGGAAAACTTTCCGTACAGGCTGGTTCCGTCGTCCTGGTAGGAGAAATCCTGCATGGCCACGCTGGCATTCAGGCCCTTGATAATGGCCGTAGCGTATTTGGCCGCCTCTTCCTTGGTCACTCCGTCCTGAACGGTCACCATCACATAGGCGTTCTCATCTTCCACATAGAAATCTATATTTACTCCGTAAGGATACTCCTCCGAACCTACAAACTCCTCGTCCAGCTCGTCCTGCACCTGACTCCAGTCAATCTGAATCCCTTCCACAACTCCTGTTTCCGGAACTACGGGCGCGTTCTCCGGCTTTACAATATTGCTCTCCGTACAGCCGCTTAAAAGCATGGCGCAGCAGCCTGCGGCAATGAGTATTTTCTTCATCTGATATTCCTCCTTTTTCTGCTCTAGTATTATATCGGATGTCCCGGTTTTTTTATAGGGGTTTTCAAAAAAAGTCAGAAAATCTTCACATTTTCCCCTTGATTTTTCCCCGGCAGAATGATAATATGTTCAATATATTTTTATTTTTAATTTTTTTGAACAAAAAGGAGGCTGCTATGCTGTCGAAACGTATTGACTGGCCTGTTACCCTGATTCCCTTTTTATCCGTTCTCCTTCTGTGCGCCATGTTCCTGGCCTCCCCGGAGGGTTCCGCCCACACTCTGGAATCCATCCGCTTCTTTCTGGGAGATACCTTCGGCGTCTACTATCTGATGATCGGACTGGGAGTATTCGGATGTTCTCTCTACATTGCCTTTTCCAAATACGGCTCCATCCGCCTGGGCAATCTGGAAAAGCCGCTGTACTCCAATTTCCGCTGGGGTTCCATGATGTTCACCGCCGGTCTGGCGGCTGATATCCTGTTTTACTCCCTCTGCGAATGGATGCTCTACGCGGCCGAGCCTCACATTGCGGATCTGGGCGGCATCCAGGACTGGGCCTCTGTATTTCCTCTGTTCCACTGGGGACCGATTCCCTGGAGCTTTTACATGACTCTGGCGGTGGCCTTCGGCTTTATGCTCCATGTGCGCAGCCGAAATAAGCAGAAATATTCGGAGGCCTGCCGCCCTATTCTCGGGAAGCGCACCGACGGTCTTTTGGGAAAGCTCATCGATTTGCTGGCACTTTTTGCCCTGCTGGCAGGCACTGCCACTACCTTTTCCCTGGCCACTCCTCTGCTCTCTCTGGCAGTAAGCCATGTGCTCCATATTCCGCAGAGCAATCTTCTCACCGTAGGAATTCTGCTGATCACCTGCATCACCTATACCACAGCCATCTATTTCGGAATGCAGGGAATCGCAAAGCTGGCCGCCTCCTGCATTTATCTGTTTTTTGTCCTGCTTCTGTACGTATTTTTCGGCGGCGGCGAGGCAAAGTACATTGTGGAAACCGGCTTTTCCGCTCTCGGCTCTCTGACTGAGAACTTCCTTACCATGTCCACCTGGACCGACGCCCTGCGCACCTCCTCCTTTCCGCAGAACTGGACCATCTTTTACTGGGCCTACTGGATGGTGTGGTGTGTGGCTGCCCCGTTTTTCATCGGCTCCATCAGCAAAGGAAGAACTATCCGTCAGACGGTCCTAGGGGGATATTTCTGGGGACTGGCCGGCACTTTTACCTCCTTCATCATTCTCGGCAACTACGGCCTGGGCCTTCAGATGAAGGGAAAGCTGGATGTGATGGCCATCTATCAGTCCACCGGGGATCTGTACCGGTCCATTCTGGCCATTCTGGAAACGCTTCCCCTGCCGGCATTGGTGCTGATTCTGCTGGCTCTGACCATGATCACCTTCTACGCCACCTCCTTTGACGCTCTGGCGGTGGTAGCTTCCGCCTACTCCTACCGCACCCTTTCCGCTGACGAGGAGCCGGACCGGAAGGTAAAGCTGTTCTGGTCCCTGCTGCTTATGCTGCTTCCCGTGGCCCTGATCTTTTCCGACAGCTCCATGGCCAATCTTCAGACGGTGTCCATCATAGCCGCCTTCCCCATCGGCTTTGTGATCCTGCTGATCATCGCCAGCTTTTTCAAAGACGCCTCCGACTATCTGAAGGAAGGCGAAAAAAAATAACAGCCAAAAGAGAAAGAGGATATCCCGAAAGCCTATGGCGGCCGGCAGAATATCCTCTTTCTCTTTTTTCTTCTCCCCTTCTTCAGTCCTCCTGCTCCAGGTCCTCAAATACCTCGGAATCGTAAAATTCCCGGAGAGAAACTCCCAGTCCTTCCGTGATTCTTTTGATATTTGTAATCCCCGGATTTCTGCTTCTGCCGCTGATTATGCTTTTTACAGTGGAAGGAGGCATCCCTGCATTATAAATCAGCATATATTCCGTGATGTTCCGTTCCTCGCAAAGCTCCCTGATCCTTTCTCTGGTGGCTTCGCTGACTGTCATCTGCTTCATCCCCCCTTTCTACCAATAGTCTAGTAGATAAAGACGGGGAATTAGGTCGATTTGTTGCCTATTTTGTCAAATTTCCTTCGGATTCGATGGCCCGGTTTTGGTGAATATTCTCTGTTTTATCCACAATATAGATCGGACGGTCCTTCAGCTCCGCAAACAGAATGGCAATATATTCTCCGATGATCCCTACAATGAGGAACAGCATGGCAAACATGAAGCAGATCAGCACTACGATCGTCGCATATCCGTCCGGCGTTCCCACCCGGACCCAGGTCCAGATGGTATAAATCATTACGGCAAAGCCCAGAGCCCCGGAAAAGATCCCTGCATAGATCCCCAGCTTCAGCGGCAGATTGGAAAAACAGAGAATGGTATTCACCGCAAAGGCAAAGAGCTTTCTGATGCTGTACTTGCTTTCTCCCGCCACCCGCACTCCCGCTTCGTATTCCAGGTTCTTCTTTCGGAAGCCCACATTCTGCACATATCCCCGCAGAAACCGCACCTTTTCCCGGTAGCTGCTCCGGAGCACTTCCGCCACTTTCCTGCTCACACCGAAGAAGTCCGAAGCGTTGGCCTCAAATTCCACATCGGACAGCAGGTTGATCAGCCGGTAAAAGGCCGCGGAAGTAAACTCCTTGATCCAGCCTGCGGAGCGATTTTTCGTGCGGACCATATTGATCACGTCAAACCCCTCTTCCGCTGCCTGAAGAATGGCCGGAATACACTCCGGAGGATGCTGCAGATCCGCGTCCATGCAGATCACCATGTCTCCGCTGCTGTAGTCCAGCCCGGCGATCATAGCCGCCTCATGGCCGAAATTCCGGGAAAAGGAAACGACTTTTACCCGCTCGTCCTGCCCGGCCAGACGCTCCAGCAGGGAAAGGCTTCCGTCCCGGCTCCCGTCATTTACAAACAGCAGCTCATAGTCCCAGGAAAGCCGGTCCAGCACCTGTTTCACAGCCTGATAAAATTCCGGCAGCGCCTGCTCCTCATTATAGACAGACACCACCACGGTCACTGTTTTCATCTTGTTCTCATCACCTGTATATCTTAATTTCCATGCTGGAATGGGACGGCACCCGCTGCTCCTCGGGAGGCAGCTTTCCGTAATCCCCGTACAGCACCGTAAGCACCTTGTCCGGATCGGAGGGAGCCAGGAGCATTCTCCCTTCAAACTCCACTTCGCCGGTCCGGTCCGCCCAGTCTCGCTCTATGGTCACATAAAGAAAGTCCGGCTGGTAGTTGCTGGCATAATAGCGGCTGTGCTTCCCGCTGTTGAAAAGCAGGGACAGCCGTCTCTGCCAGGCGAAGATCCGCTTCATGGGCAGACGCCGCCCCACAGCCGACAAAACGGCCACAGCCAGCCGGGAAGCCCCCTTATACCGGGACAGATCCAGCTCATATCTGTGTCCCATGGCCAGCCCGTAAAGAAGGGTCTGCAGGCCCCGCACTGCGGCAGCGGCAGCGGCTCCCTCCGGCAGCTCGTCCAGAATGAAAAGATCCACCCACAGATGGTTCAGCTTTCCGTCATAAAACTCCATCTCCGGCCCGTCCTCATGCTTCCTGCTGGGCAGGTAAAGAATCCGGGATGTGAAATCGTAGAACCCTCTGCCCCCGTGCAGACTTCTGTAATCCATCAGCTCCATGGTTTCCGGAAGCTCTCTCGCCGCCACCTTCATGAACGCTTCGTACTGACTCCTGGTAAAGATAATGTCCACGTCGTCATCCCAGGGAATAAAGCCCTTATGTCTTACGGCGCCCAGGAGCGTTCCCGCATCCAGCATATACCGGATCTTATATTTTCTGCAGATCCGGTCCACCTCATCCAGAATCTTCAGATTGGCCTCATGGACCTTTTCCAGTCCGTATCCTTCCATGGTCCCGCTCCTATCGTCCCACGGCTTCCCGGATGGCAGCCGCCATATAATCGATCATCTCATCGGTCATTCCCGGATACACTCCTACCCAGAAGGTATCCTTCATGATCCGGTCCGTATTTTCCAGCGTTCCCACTACCCGGTAGCCGGTTTTCTCCTCCCGCATCCGGTCAAAGCAGGGGTGCTTGATCAGGTTTCCCGCAAACAGCATCCTGGTCTGGATGCCTTTGGCCTCCACCTCCTGGACCACCTGATTTCTGTCCACCCCTTCCCTGCAGGTGATCAGGAATCCGAACCAGCTGGGATCAGAATTGGGACAGGGTTCCGGAAGAATCAGCCTATCCTCCGCCGGAGCAAGGGCCTGTCTCAGTCTGGCAAAATTATGTTTTCTCCTCTCCACAAAGGAAGGGAATTTTTCCAGCTGGGCACAGCCGACGGCTGCCTGCATATCCGTGGCCTTCAGATTATATCCGAAATGGGAATATACATATTTGTGGTCATATCCCAGAGGAAGCTCTCCGTACTGGCGGTCAAACCGATGGCCGCAGAGGTTGTCCCGGCCGGACGGACATACGCAGTCCCTTCCCCAGTCTCTCAGGGAGCGGATGATCTTATTCAGCAGGGGATTGTCCGTATAGACCGCTCCCCCTTCTCCCATGGTCATATGGTGGGGCGGATAAAAGCTGGAGGTGCCGATATCCCCTATGGTTCCCGTAAACCTTGTCTCTCCGTCGATGGTATAGCGGCTTCCCAGGGCATCGCAGTTGTCCTCCACCAGCCAAAGGCCGTGACGGGCGCAGAACTCCTTCACCGCCTTCAAGTCAAAGGGATTTCCCAGAGTATGAGCCACCATCACCGCTTTCGTTTTCTCTGACAGGGCCTGTTCCAGCGCACTGACATCGATGTTGTACTGAGGAATGGTCACATCCACGAAAACGGGAACAGCCCCGTACTGAAGCATGGGCGTGACGGTGGTGGGAAATCCGGCCGCCACGGTGATCACCTCGTCCCCCTTATGCACCTGCCTGTCTCCCAGAAGGGGGGAAGTGAGGGCCATAAAGGCCAGAAGGTTGGCGGAAGAGCCGGAATTGACAAGGGAGCAGTATTTCACTCCCAGATATTCTCCCAGCTTCTTCTCAAATTCATCCGTATACCGTCCGGAGGTCAGCCAGAATTCCAGAGCGCTGTCCACCAGATTTACCATTTCATTTTCATCATAAACCCTGGAGGCGTAGGAAATCCGGTCTCCCGGCTCAAAGGGTTTCTTTTTATTGTGATACTCTCTGCAGTAGGCCGCCGTCATGTCCAGAATCTGCTGTCTGGCCTCCTGCTCCGTCATATGTTCAAACATTGCTCTGCTGCTCCTTTCTTTCTTACCGGAAAAACTCCCGGATCTGCCGGTCCGTGACCTCCAGGGGGCTTTCTCCGGCTGCTGCCGCCTTTGTCCAGTCTATGGTCATCTTTACGGCTTCGGCCACATGAAGTCTGGGCTTCCAGCCGAATACGGCCTTGATCCTGGAGCAGTCCAGCTTCAGGAAATTGGCCTCGTGAGGGCCGCCGTCATGGATGCTGACCCAGGAGGCGTCCCCCCAGCTGCTGCAGAACAGGTCCGCCAGTTCTCCCGTAGTCACGCAGTCGCAGTCGTCCGGTCCCACATTATAATATCCCTCATATTTTCTGTCCTCATACTGTCTGGCCGCAATCTCCAGATAAACTGCCAGAGGCTCCAGCACATGCTGATAAGGCCTGGTGGAATAGGGATTTCTCAGTACGATCTCCTTTCCGGCCTGAACCGCCCGGACACAGTCCGGAATGATCCGGTCATTGACATAGTCTCCGCCGCCGATCACATTGCCGGCCCGGCAGGTGGAAACGGCGCACCGTCCTCCCTGGAAAAAGGATTTTTTGTAGCTGTGGGTCACCAGCTCCGAACAGGATTTGCTGTTGGAGTAGGGATCATAGCCGTCCAGGGGATCGGTCTCCCGGTATCCGTACTCCCACTCCCGGTTGTCATACACCTTATCCGTGGTTACATTGAGAAAAGACTTTACGGAGCCGGTGAGGCGAACGCACTCCAGAATATTCACCGTTCCCATCACATTGGTCTCATAAGTGTAGACCGGATCCTTGTAGGAATCCCGCACAATGGGCTGAGCCGCCAGATGGAACACCACCTCCGGCCGAACCCGGTCAAATACTTCTTTCAGATGCTCCCGATCACGGATATCCCCGATCACGGAATTCATGGTCTGTTCCATACCCGTCTGAACAAATATGCTGGGATCCGTAGGGGGCTCCAGGGAATATCCCGTTACCTGGGCTCCCGCCAGAGTCAGGATCCGGCACAGCCATGTGCCCTTAAAGCCCGTGTGGCCGGTAACCAGCACCCGTTTGCCCTTATAAAACGCTTCCAACTCCTGTAAATTCACTGCCTTTTCCTCCTGCACTTTCGATTTCCCTTGGAAATGCTCCGTCTATTTCTCCCAGATTTTCCACGGAGCCTTCCCGCTCTGCCACAGCTCCTCCAGCTTCTTCATCTCTCTCTGGGTGTCCATGCACTGCCAGAAGCCGTCATGGTAGAAGGACTTCAGCTGTCCCTCGGCAGCCAGACGCTGCATGGGTCCCTGTTCAAAAATCGTGTCATCCCCCTCCAGATAGTCGAAGATCTCCGGGTTCAGCACCATGAATCCGCCGTTGATCAGACTGCCGTCGCTCTCATCCTTTTCCCGGAAAGAAGTCACGCTGCCGTTTCCGTCCACCTCCAGAACCCCTTTCACCTGACCGATGTTGACGGTGGTAATGGTAGCCGTCTTCCCATGGCTTTCATGATAGGCCTTCAGGGCCTCCAGATCCACGTCGCACACCCCGTCTCCGTAGGTCATCATAAAGGGCTCGTCCTTCACATACTCCCGAATTCTGCGGATTCTGCCGCCGGTCATGGTGTACAGGCCGGTGTCCACCAGCGTCACCTTCCAAGGCTCCGAATAGTTATTGTGAACCTCCATCCGGTTATTGGCCAGATCAAAAGTCACGTCGCTGTTGTGGAGATAGTAATCCGCGAACCATTCCTTGATCACATGCTGCTTGTAGCCGCAGCAGATAATAAACTCATGGAACCCGAAAGCGGAATAGTACTTCATAATATGCCACAGAATGGGCTTTTCTCCGATCTCCACCATGGGCTTCGGCTTCAGGTGGCTCTCCTCACTGATTCTCGTTCCCAACCCCCCGGCCAGTATCACTACCTTCATAATATCTTCCTCCAGCTTCCCAGGCTGTCCATCCTCTCCTCGGATGCCTTCTCACTGCCTGTACATATTCAAATGGTTCTCTTCCAATATTTCCATGGCCCGGCGTATTTTTTCCCCGCTTCCGTACTGGAACTGATATTCCAGCTCCTCGTCGGTGAAATCCTCCGGGTGGCCGGCCATTTCCTTCACCGCCTCTCCCCAGGCCTTCCGCCCGGGCGCGGTGAGAATCTCCTTATAATCCGTAAATCCGTTTCCTGCGGCCATCATCACGCACCAGGCAATGATCAGCCCCTTGAAGGCCTTGTTTCCGATCTCCTTCCACAGCAGCGCGCAGGTGAGCACGATTCCCAGGATCCCCACCTGGAACTGAAGGGCATAGCGGGCGCTCATGCCGTAGTCGTCTCTGAGGAAGATCCAGCGGGAAAGCAGGATCAGCACATGGTTCATTCCTCCCGCCAGAATGAGAATCAGAGGAAACAGGGTTCTCTCATAAAGACGGAAGCGCGCATTCAGCCAAAGAGCTCCCAGATAGGCGGCCATAACCCCCAGCCCCATGACATAGACAAGGGCGTAGGGGAAATATCCCATATTCACCCCGTATTCCAGAGTCTCTTTTTCCATCACCATGCCGCCGAAGGATTTGATGAAAAACTTCACAAACATCCCCGGCTGCTCCAGCAGCACCGGCAGCAGGGGACCGGTATAGGCCCCGGTGTGCTCGTAAACCGCCATGGAGCTGCTGATCATGTACAGAATCAGGGGAATCAGCACGCAGGCCGCCCGGATCACCCAGGTCCGGTCCCAGCTTCCTCTCTCCCGGCGCTTCTTCACTGCCAGAAAGCCGTAAGTCAGCAGAAGAACCCCCGAATATACGGCACAGTAAGGCCCGGCAATCACCAGAGTGATCACAAAGGGAAGAACCAGCAGCCTGAGGCTGTCCCCCTTTTTCCCTTCTCCCGCTTCCGTTCTGTCCAGCACCAGATAGTGATAGTAAAATCCGGCAAAAGCGAGAAAATGTACCCACCCCGTTCCGTTGGTGAGCATTTCCCACTTGTTCAGACTGTAAAACAGGAACATGAGAAGAAGAAACCATCCCGCCCCCACCTGTCTGTGAAAACAGTAGGACCCCAGCACCAGGCCGGCCAGGCCAAGGCCCAGAGCCCCCAGCACCAGGTCGAACGTAACGGAAAAGCCCAGCACGGACACATTGAAGGCCCGCACGGGAAAATTCACGGGAATCCGGGTCAGGATATCCGGCACAAAAAATTTTTCCGGATTCCACACGTCCGGCAGATAGGACAGAATCTGCCTTATATAATCGGAATAGGCCGCGTCGCAGGTGGCCGTCATAATATACCAGAGAATGAAGCCGAATCCCAGAACGGGGATTCCGGCGTACATCCACCAAAGCCTTCTGTCAGTCATATGCTTTATACGCCTTCCTGTAAAATGATTCGATCAGTTTCACCGCCGGCTCCGGCCAGAACTTCCGGAACATGGCCAGCTCCTCCTCCGTCCGCCGGTTGTCTCCGATCCACTGCTTCGTGGTGGCGCCGTCATGGACGCGGTAATAGATCAGCGGCCGTTCCGCACAGACAAACCGCCCCTTTTCGCCCGCCAGTCTCCATAAGGTATCCCAGTCCAGCACATACCGGAATTCCGACCGGAACAGGCTTTCTCCCAGAAGCTTTTTATTGTAGGTGCACGACGGACAGCAGATGGGATTCCCGAAAATCAGAGCCGCCCGCTTCACCCAGGTCCGATCGCTCCACTCCGGACGGGCCAGGGGAAGGCGGAGCAGAACCTTTACCCATTCCACCGTTCCTTTCCCCTTCATCAGCCTGGTTCCCTTTACAGTGGCGTAATCCGTAGCAAACACCGTCATATCCGGATATTTTTCCGCCTGCTCCAGCAGAACCTTTCTGTAATCCTTATGATACATATCGTCCTGGTGCGCCAAGGTCACCAGATCTCCCTCCGCCTGATTGTAGGCGAAGTTCCAGTCCTCCTGAATATCGCTCTTTCCCTCCCGCACATAGAGAGGAATCCCGTGGCGCTGTGCCGTTTCTTCGATAAAGCGGCTGGGCGTGGAGGTGCAGAGGATGATATCCCCGCTCCCCTCCTGCTTCTCCAGGGAGCGGAGACAGTTTTCCAGATAGGGGGAATCCCCGTACGCACATACGGCAAAAGTATGAGTCATGGTCCCTCCTTATCTGGTAAAATCTTCCCGGATACAGTTCCACACTGCGTCCAGGCTGAAATGTTCCTTCATGTATACCTGAGTCTGAGCGGAGATTCTCCGGCACCGGTCCGGATCCCCGTAAAGCTCCGTCACTGCCCGGGCAAAGGCCTCTGCCTCGTCCTCCACCGTCAGAACCTCCTGAGAATCCTTGATGCCTTCCGCGCCGATGGAGGTGGTCACCACCGCCGCCCCGTTGTACATGGCCTCCAGCACCTTTCCCTTGATTCCCGCGCCATAGCGAAGGGGAACCACCACGATCCGGCACTTCCGGTACAGCTCCTCCAGCTCCTCGTCCGTAACAAAGCCCTTTACCACCACGCCGTTCCCCGGCTGTTCCAGAGCCTTGATCTCTTCCGTGACCTTGGAACCTACAATATAGAAATTTACCGTCAGCTTTTCCCGGATCAGGGGGAATACTTCCTTCACAAACCAGAGCACGGCGTCCGCGTTAGGCGGATGGCCGAAGCCTCCCACAAACAGCAGGCCCTCTTTTTCCTCAAAGTTCTCATCCAGCTGTTCCTTAAAAGTCTCATAGACGTACAGGGGAATGTCCTTCACCCGGATCTTCGGGCTGATGTCATGGATCAGATCCCGTTCCACGTAGGAGGGATAATAAGCCATATCCGTCTTTTTCATCAGAGACAGCTCCACGGAACGCCAGTAGTCGGCGGATTTCTTCTTCTCCTCATCTCCCGTGATCTCATACTCCCTGGTTTCCCGGAGGAAGTGGAGATCGTGGCCGAAATAGAGCACTTTGATGTCCGTATGCTCTCTGATGAAGTCAATGTATTTCACCGCAATATGAGGACGGTTCAGATAGGCGAAGGCAATGTCCTTCCCATGCTTCTCCAGCCAGTCCCAGATGCCGGTGCGGTAAGTTTCTCCGTAAAGCACCTCGATTCCCAGCTGCTCCAGAGCCGTGGTATAGGGTTCCTCATGGGCATAGTTATCCCCAAGGAATTTCACCACAAATCCTTTTTCCACAAACATCTTCATGTACTGGAAGGTACATTTGGAACCGGCATCCTTATCAAAGGTGGGCACATAGTGGTCCACCACCAGCACGATCTGTTTGCCCCGGCTTCTCTCCCTTGCCCGGAAGGGATCGGGATTGCCCGTATTCTCATACTGATTCTTAAATTCTTCCGCCCATTTTTCTCTCAGCTTTCTGCTGTTTTCCACCTGATAGCGCTTCAGGCCCGTGCCGTTCACATCCGTGCCGTTAGACACGCCCTCAAAATGGATCACCTTGGACAGCGGCTGATATACCACCCGGTAGCCTGCCTTTCTCACCTCAAAGGCCAGATCCGCATCCTCGCAGTAAGCGGGAGCGTACCGTTTGTCAAATCCTCCGATCTGTTTCCACAGCTGCACGGGAAGCATGATGGAAGCGCCGGAAATATAGTCCACATCCTTCACATAGTTGTACTCCGGCTTGTCCGGATCATCCATGCGGCCGTAGTTCCAGCCGGAGCCGTCGCTCCAGATAATTCCTCCCGCCTCCTGCAGCCGCCCGTCAGGATAGACCAGCTTGGAGCCCACCATACCGATGGAGGGATCGGATTCTATGAGTTTCACCAGGGAGGAAAGCCAGCCCTCCGTCACCTGGGTATCGTTGTTCAGAAACAGGATGTATTTTCCCCGGGCCGCCTCCGCAGCCTGATTGCAGTTGCCCAGAAAGCCCTGGTTCACGCTGTTTCTGCGGATCACCGCATTTTCCGCATACCGGGAAAGCTCCTTCGTGGCGTCCGTGGACACATCGTCGGCGATAATCACCTCATAGGGAACGTCCTTCGTATGCTCCTCAATGGACCGCAGGCAGGCGTAGGTGTAGTGGATCTGGTTGTACACCGGAATCACAATGGATACCAGCGGATGCTCTTCTGCCGGCAGGCGGACCATGCCGTGAACGAAGTACTCTTCGCCGATCTCAAAGTCTCCGCGGATCCGGTTTCTGCCGTCCTCGGAGGTATAAAGTCCGATATATTTCACCGGATGAAGCACCGTATTCTTGCAGTAGGAAAGAATCTTTCTCTTTCTGGTCCCCTTGGGGAATTTCCGGTTGAACACGGTACCCAGCTTTCTCCTGATCCGGTACGGCACGGAAATATGGCTGCCCAGCACGGCGATAGTCTGCGCCATCACCCCGTTCTCCCGGCGCAGATCTCCGATGATCACCTCCAGGTTGTGGACGTGATTTTCCGTCAGCCGGTGAACCTCCTTCAGCTTGTTCAGCTCCGTGGTGGCATTGTGCAGCTCAAATTCCGCATCGTTCAAACGGCAGAGCTGCTTTCTGGCCTCCAGAAGCTCCTCATGCTCTTCCTCCAGCTGCTCCACCGGACGGTAATCCTTCCGGTAATCCAGCAGATACCGGTCCTGGTTGTCCCCGTGAACATACTGCTGAAAAGCCGCCTCCATATCTCCGTAGGCCTCCAGCTGTTCCCCGTCCATGCCGAATTCCTTTAAGAAGTCCTCCGCGCTTTCATATTCCATCAGACTTCCGTACTTTCTGTAAAAATAAAACAGAATGCGGTATTTCACAAACCCCAGAGGTACGGGAAAGTCGTAAACCCATTCATAGTCCAGGAAGTACCATCCGTCCTCCGTCACAAGAATATTTTCCATAAGGGCGTCTATATTGGACACCGCCATGGACCGGTCCGCAAATTTCGGTACCGGTCCGAACACCTCCGTCAGCCGGTCTGTAATCCGGAAAGGAGCCAGATATTCCGGCCTCACCTCACAGATCTTTTCTGCGGCAGCCTTTATGGCCTCCAGCGGAGCCTGTCCCCGGCTGATCTCCTCTCCCAGCTTTTCCGCCAGGGTCTGCCCGGTGATGTAGGCAAACCGGACGCGCATTCCGTCCTCTGATACCTGAGGCTCCGCCGCCTTCAGGTGAACATGCTGCCGTTTCAGGGCCTCATACTTATCCCGGAAGGAACGGATATGGTCCGCCCCCTTTTCGGAAAGAGCCCATTTTTCCACCCAAAGCTGTCCGTCCTCCCGGATAATCTCCGTTTTTATCTGAAATTCTTCTTTTCTGGTGCGATTGTATTTAATATATGCGATGTCAGCCATGTCTCCTCCAAACCATTAAGTAAGAATTGGCAAACTGGGGAAAGCTTTCCTCCTGACAGATCCTGTCCCAGGACGCCCCCACATCTGTCCGCAGAAACTGAGGATAGTCGTAGGAAATCACCATTCCCGTCAGATCCCCCTTTGCCGGAAGGCGGTGATCGGAATAGATCTCCCAGGCAGTCCGGTAATCCGGCAGAGGATAATAGCACTCTCCTCCGGGAAGCAGCGTCCTCAGCCTCTCCAGGCCTATGGCTCCCGTCTCCTTCGGCGCTCCCGCCCAATGCTTTAAGCCCAGGGGATTGTCCGCCGCCGCCAGAAGCACTCCCTCCGGCCCGACCAGCTCCTTCGCCAGGGAAAGGGTCTGCTCCGGGTTTTCCCCCAGACCGTCCGCTATGACCACACAGTCAAAGCCGATCCCCTTTTCCTGCTCCGCGTATTCCTCCGGACTGCTGTTCACATACCGAATATTTCCCAGCTCTTCCCACCGCCGCCGGTTCACCTCCAGATCCTCTCCGTCGGCGCAGACCACCGTCACCTGCCCCGCTTTCCGGGCAAGCAGTCCGGTCAGAGCGCCCAAACCGGACCCGATCTGCAGAAGCTTCCACTCCTTTTCAAAAGGGAACCACTCCAGCAGGTTTTCTCTTATGTCTGACAGGGCATAGAAAAACTCCAGCTCCTTATGCTCCTCCAGAAGCTTTTTTTCGTCGCCGCCGTATTCCTCCAGAAGCCTGAGCAGCTCCTTTGCCGTCTGTTCCATCCGCTATTCCCCGCCTTTCGTCAGTTTTGCTTCCACCGCCGATTCCATATCATAAACGCCTACGGTATTTTTATTGGAGATTACCGTAATGCTGGCCACGTCATAGAGGCGATGGTATACCACATGCTCCTCTCCCTCAAAGCCCGTACAGCTCATGGAGAGCAGATACTCTCCTCCCTGAAGGGTCATCTTCTGAGTGAAGGCAATTTCATACATATCCCCCTGCTTCACCGGCTTGATATCCGTTCCCTCATACATGGTATTTGTCCCCGTCAGACTGGTACCCTTTTTGTCCTTGATGGTATAGGTAAAAATCGGAGCCTTGATCTCAGCGTGGAACCGGATCTTCTCCCGGATGGTAAACATCTCTCCCTTCAGAATCAGGTTGCTTAAATTTCCTCTCTGGTCCTCAAGGCCGAAATCGAAGATCTCCGCCCGTCCGTCGCCGTATTCCGTACGGTTGGCGTTCACCGCGATTTTGTCCCGCATCAGACCTCCCTCCGTCCTCTGCTCCTTTTCAAACTCCTTATCCTCCAGAGCCTTATCGCCGGAAAAGTCATTCAGTTCCTCCAACTCCTCCTTCAGGGACTCCATCTGACCTGCAAGGATCTTCTTGTACAGATCCACCATGCGGCCGGGCGCTCCCTCCGCCACAAATTCTCCCTTGTTGAGAAGAACCACCTTATCACAGTATTTGATAATGCTGCCCATGTCATGGGTCACCATCAGGATCGTGGTACCGCTTTTGCGGATCTCTTCCATCCGCCGGTAGCACTTTGCCTGGAAAAATACGTCCCCCACAGACAGGGCCTCGTCTACGATCAGGATCTCCGGCTCCACGTTGATGGCCAGAGCAAAAGCCAGCCGTACGAACATACCGCTGGAATAGGTCTTTACCGGCTGATAGACAAAATCCCCGATGTCTGCGAAATCCAGAATATCCTGAAGCTTTTCATCCATCTCTTTTCTGGAAAATCCCATCATAGTGCCGTTCATATAAATATTCTCAATACCTGTATAATCCATATTGAATCCGGCTCCCAGCTCCAGCAGGGCGGAGATCACTCCGTCCACCTCCGCCGTTCCCTCCGTAGGGGTGAGCACGCCGGTGATGATCTTCAGAATGGTGGATTTTCCCGACCCGTTGGTTCCGATGATTCCCACCGTCTCCCCCTTTTTCACCTGAAAGGAAATATTCCTCAGGGCATAAAAATCCCTGTGATAATTCCGGTGCAGGGGATTTAAAGATTCCTTAAGCCGGTCAATGGGCTTATCATAAAGCTTGTATATTTTCGTCACATCCCGGACGTTAATCGCATATTCGCCTGACATGGCTTCCTCCAAAAAGCATAGTTTGGGAGTTATTATACCACAACATGGCAGGATTTTACACCATTTTTCCCAAGGACGCAGAAACTTCACACAAATTTGCTTGACAATTTCCTTTTTTGTATGACAGAATCGAATTGTACAACCCGAAATCTAAAAACGCATCCCAAAGGAGGGATTATCTATGGATTTTCTGACAATGACCATCGGCAAACAGAAAAATATCGCTCTGATTGCCCATGACAGCAAGAAGCATGAAATGATCGACTGGTGCCGGGAGCACAAGGAGATCTTAAAGGGGCATTTCCTCTGCGGTACGGGAACCACCGCCAGAATGATCACAGAGGCTACGGGACTTCCCGTGAAGGGCTACAACAGCGGCCCCTTAGGCGGCGACCAGCAGATCGGAGCCAAGATTGTGGAGGGACGGGTGGATTTTGTGGTATTCTTCTCCGATCCGCTCACAGCTCAGCCCCATGACCCGGATGTAAAGGCCCTGCTGCGGATCGCTCAGGTCTATGACATCCCCATCGCCAACAACAAGGCCACCGCCGATTTCCTGATTACCTCATCCTTTATGAGCGAAGAATATGAGCATAAAATCATCAATTTCCACCAGAACATCGCAGAACGGGCGAGAACGCTGTAAGCGTTCCCGCCCGTCCCTCTTTTGCCGGCCTGCCGTCTGCTCATACCTCCCGGCCGTGCTCTCTAAGCCACTGCCGTCTGCTCCGGTAGTCCGGAAGAATCCGCTCCACCTCCGCCCAGAACAGAGGAGAATGATTCATCTGCTTCCTGTGAGCCAGCTCATGGACCACCACATAATCCAGAATCTCCGGGGGCATGAGCACCAGCTTCCAGTTGAAGTTCAGGTTTCCCTGACCGCTGCAGCTCCCCCATCTGGTTTTCTGAGACCGGATGGAGATCCTGCCGCAGGTCACTCCCATCTTTCCGGCAAAATACAGAACCCGCTGCCGGATCACCTTTCCTGCCAGCTCCCGGTATCGGGCCTCCAGCCCCGGATCTTTTTCATAGTCCTTCTCTCCCGCCGCCTCTCTTTTTTCTTTCCGGGACCGGAACAGAAGGTATTTTTCTTTGATCCACCCGGCCCGCATCCGCACAAAATCCTCTATGACCTTATCGCCCGTGCCAAAGGGCACCCTCACCTTCACCAGGCCCTCCGCCGTCACCTCCAGACCTATGGTTTTCCGTCCGGAATAGATCACCTCCGCGGAAATGGAAAGAGCGCCTTCCTCAGAAGGCACCCTCAGCAAAATCTTTTTCAGCATAATCTTCCATCCTCGTCACAGCACGTCCGAAAAGTGGGGACGCAGCCGTTTGAACACCTTCAGCCCCAGCAGGAACAGCACCAGCGTCACAGCCCAGAAGTACACAGTCATAGTAGGCCGTTCAAAAAACCAGTGGCCCGTCAGAATGCTGTCCCTGTAGCCCGCCACAATATAGTAGAACGGGTTCAGCTTCAGCAGAGTCATCACCCCGGGCACGTCGGCAAACATGCTCTCCTGATACATAATGGGAACCAGCCACATGCCGAACTGCAGGCAGATCCCCACAATCTGGGTCATGTCCTTAAAGAATACGTTCACCGCACAGGTAAAGTATCCGATTCCCAGAGCCAGCATGGAAGCCGCAAAAGTATAGTAGATCACCTGAAGCCAGGTGGCCGTGGGCCTCTGGCCGTAGCAGAGAGCCATGGCAATCATGATCAGCACAAAAAAGCCGTGAACCATCAGGCTGGACAGCAGCTTGATCACCGGCAGAACCTCCACCTGGAATACCACCTTTTTCACCAGATAGCTGTATTCCTGCAGACAGGACGTCACCGTATTCAGAGCCTCGCTGTAGAAGAACCAGGGAACGATGCCCGGCACCAGCCAGAGGACGTAGGGAATCCCGGGAACAGGAGGAACGCTCTTAAAGCCCAGCTGGAAAATGCAGAAATAGATCAGCACCGTCACCACCGGCTGCACAAACATCCAAACCACGCCGAAGTAGGACCCTACAAACCGCTTTTTAAAATCTGCCTTAGCCAGATCGCAGATCAGCTTTCTTCTCCCCAGGATCTCCTTAATCAGGGAAATCACATCTCTCATCCGAACATTCCTTTCCCTCAGGCTCAGAATTTAAAGGTATCCTTAAATCCGCCCCACTTTTGGTCTTTATCGGAAATAATCAGCTCCACGCCTTCCTGGAGGGGCCATTCAATTCCGATGTCCGGGTCATTCCAGGCCATTCCGCCCTCTTCTCCCGGATGATAGAAGTCGGTGCATTTGTAGGCGAATTCCGCCTCGTCGGACAGCACTAGGAAGCCGTGAGCAAAGCCCTCCGGAATATAAAACTGCTTCTTATTTTCTGCGGAAAGCACTACGCCGAACCATTTTCCGTAGGTTTCGGAATCAACCCGCAGGTCCACCGCTACGTCGAACACTTCTCCCCGTACCGCGCGCACCAGCTTGCCCTGGGGAAACTGCTTCTGATAGTGAAGACCTCTCAGCACGCCTCTTACGGACATGGACTGGTTGTCCTGAACAAATACCATATCCAGACCTGCTTCTTTAAAGTCATTCTGGTTGTAGGTTTCCATGAAATAGCCTCTCTCATCCTTGAATACCGTAGGCTCGATCACGCACAGCCCTTTGATCCCGCAGGGCGTCACTTTAATTTTTCCCATCGCTATACGCTCCTTGTCATTACCAAATTCTTGAAAAACCGGCATCCGCCGGACCATATCAAACCTTACTATACCACTATATCCGCATACTGACAATAGAAAACAGCCTGAGCAGGGCATAGCCGTTCGCCCACACCATAAAGTACAGAAGCCCTCTGTCCCTGTTCTTTTTCAGCAGAATCCATTCGTTTTTCAGGATCATAAGCAGCGCAGGCAGAAACGGCAGAAAATACCTTCCCTGCACTCCCATAATCCAGCGGGAGCTCATGGGCGTCCAGGCGATCAGCATGGACAGCATGGCCGCGCCTGCGCAGGCCAGGCACAGGAAGGCCGTCCAGAGCCTCTGTCTGCCGGAAAAATAAACCGTTTCCTCTCCCGGCTTCTTCATGGACAGGAAAAACAGCACGAAGGTCATGGCCCAGATGAGCAGATAGGGCACATCCAGCACCGGATCCAGATTGCTCATCCAGTTTCCCATCATAGTGAGGTGGAAAAATTCTCCCCGCATCAGCACCGTATTGTACAGGAGGCGCAGAGTTCCCACCGGATTGTGAAGCACCCAGCCAAGGCTGTAGCCCGCTTCCTCCGCCCAGCCCACATAGGCTTCCGTCTCTCCCGCATAGCCTGCGATAATCCGGCTGTTCACCAGGATCATGGCGATCCCGTATACCGCCGCCACCGCCGCCGCGGAGAGCAGCCATTTTTTCACTCCCCCGAACTTTTTTACGGGGATCAGCAGGCAGAGGCCCATGAGCACTCCGTAGATCATTTTGCACGGTCCCAGCACTCCCATGATCGCAGCCAGCAGAGCCACGTCCCTCTTCCGCACCTCTCCCGCGCCGAATGCCAGGCTGAAGGTCACGGAGGTGAGAAGGAAGGACATGGCCAGAATCATGGCATCATAGGAAAAGGAGGCGGTCAAATGAAGGGTCATGGGCAGAAGCCCCACCCCCAGCATAATTTCCTTTCCGAAGGGAAGCCGCTTCACTCCATACCGCAGAGCTGCGGCATAAAACAGAAGGTTCCCAAGCCGTCCCAGATAGAGAAGGGCCAGCCCCCCCAAACCGAGAAGCCGTCCCAGAACAATCCCCAGGGCCTGGGGCAGATAGGCCAGAGGAGTGGTCTCCACCGGAGGCTTTGCCGTGACGATCATGTCCGTTTCCCCTGTGCCGGAAATCCCGGTACGGTAGATGACCCGATAAGTCTCCTCCGTCAAGGTCTGCCCAAGAACTCTGGTATCCTCTTCCTTCTCCCGCTCCTCCAGACTCTGCCCCGGCTCAAGGTCCATATCCAGCAGAAATCCGTCCTGCCGCCGGATATAGACTCTTCCCTCTTCATCCGCCGCCGGCTGGCCCATCAGCACGTTGGAAAGGCGGTAGGCGCTGATGAAATGGCTCACCTCGTCGGGAGCGGACAGGGGCGCCAGAACGCACAGGTAGAGAACTCCCAGGCACAGAGCGCAGACAGGAGCCAGAACGGACATTTCCGCCTTTTTCACAAAAAACAGCCAGCCTGTGAGCGCCAGCACCGCCAGCACCGCCAGCAGAAGAATTCCGTACCACTCCGGAAGGAAGCCGTCTCCGCACTCCCCTGCCCCTGCGCTCACCTCCGGAAAATGCCAGATGCCGAAGGCTGCCGCAGCCGGAATGCCCCACAGCCATGCGGGAAGTCTGACTGTTTTTTTCTTATTGTCCCTGGTCTCCATCCGTCTTTTCCTCTCTTTCCTCTCTGGCCTTTTCCTCCAGAGCGATCCGCTGCACCAGCTCCTTCTGCTTGGTCTCCAGCTGAGAAATGCGCAGGGTCAGGGAAAATACCTTCACCAACAGCAGGAAAATCACAAACAGGAAGATAAAGTTGGAAGTGGAATAGGTTCCCGCCATCCGGGAAAGAAAATCTGCCGTCCGGGGAAACACGCTGAAAATAATAAATACCGCAGACACAAACACCCAGAATACGGAATCCTCAATCTGGGCCTTGGACTGTCTGATCTTCCGGATGATCATGGCCGTTGTCAGCAGGGAAGCCGCGATCAGCACAATTCTAAGCATTATGGTCATTTCCCGTTCCTCCAGTAGTTCTTATTCATAGTCAGCTTCATCACCAGACCGCCGGGAAGCCTTCCGTAGGCCTTTCCCAGCCGGTAGCCCGCGTATTTGAAAGCGCTTTTCACCGCCAGGCCGGGGATCTGAAGCAGATGCCCCGTACCGGCCAGATGGGCGGCGGTGGCCTTCACCAGGCGAATCCCCTCGCCTTCGGAGGGAACTCCGTCAAAAACCTCCGGATGGTCCGCCTGGGACACACCCAGGTCAAAATTCCGCCTGAGCTGCTGCATACAGCCGTAGTTATGGGAATGGATCACCCTGGCATCCGCCGCATAGCACACCGCATATCCTGCCTTCAGCGCTCCTGCGGCGAAAATCATATCCTCGTTGAAGATCGTTCTGGGAGTAAATCCGCCCTGTCTGAGGAACAGATCCCTCCGGTAGGCGCAGCATACGATGGAAGCAAAGAATGCCTTGATCCCCAGCGTCTCGATATCCGCCTTCGTTTTTATCCTGCTTTCCTCCGGATAATTGAACGCTCTGGTAAACCGCTCCGCTTCGCCGCAGTCCCGGTCTGCCAGCTGTCTGGCATAAACGGCGATCACCTCTTCCCCCTTGGGCCCCTTTTTCTCAAATCCCGCCAGCAGATTTTCGATCAGGCGGCCGTCCGCCGGCACCGCATCATCCGTCATACAAAGGCAGACATCCGCATCCGACAGGGACATGAGCAGATTTCTGGTCGCCCCATGGTCAAACTCCTCCTTCGTAATGTGACGGACCTCCAGTCCTCTCACTCCCTCGAAGCCGCTCTCGTTCCAATAAGCCTGCTCCGTATTGACCACAAGGATCTTTCTCGGCAGAACGGTCTGCTTTTCCAGCATTGCCAGCAGACCGGCAAATTTTCTCCCCGGCCGGTAAACCGGTATGAGCACGTCAACAGTCATAGCTCTCTCTCCTTTGCTCTCCGAAACAGCGCTCCCTGGAGCCCCTGAAAGCCCAGGACCAGCACCGCCATCAGAATTCCGTAGCACACTGCCGCTCCCGGAATCTGGAAATGAGTCACCAGAACGGGAGACAGCAGCCAGGCGGCAGCGGCGGCAGTCAGATACACCAGAAAGATCACTCCCTGCCGCCGCATAATCACCAGCAGATAATAGTACAGGTTGGCCAAAGCGTAGAGTCCGCCGCCCAAAATAATCACCGCAAAGGGGATCAGGTGGGCCGTCAGCTTTCCCTCATACCCGGCGCCCAGAATCATTTCCATCAGCTTCAGCACCGGTCTGCCCAGAATCAGAGCCCCCAGCACTCCCAGCAGGGTAAAGCCTCCGATCACCAGGCTGATGCGCCTGCGCACCTTTTCAAACGCCCCCCAGTCTCTCCGGTCCCAGTATGCCGTCAGCTTTGTGAGAAAGGGGCGGATAATGAAATTGGCAGCCAGATAAATCACCGATGTGGGCATAAAAAGAATATTGAAATACCCGCTGACCGCGTCGGTCAGACACCGGTTTATGGCGTATTTTGCCGCGGAAAACACATAAAAATCCAGAAAAACGGACACAAACAGAAGGGCCGTATTTTTCAGAAGCCGCGCTGAGGCAGCGGCCCGGCCGTCAAACCGCACCTCCGGCAGCACTCCGGCCTTCATCACGCTTACGTTAAAGATCAGCACTCCGGCCGCCTGGGCAAGAACCGCCCCGAAAGCGGCGGCCGTAAGGCTTCCGGACAGTCGGAGGATCCCCAAAAACACTCCCACGGACAAAAAGGTCCGGAAGGTATTGGACTTTCCCGTAAGGTAAAGACTTCCCTGCCTTTGAAATTCCGACTCGTACACATCCGCCAATCCGTCGATCACCTTATAGCCCGCCAGGAGAAAAATCACAGCCGCCTTGTGGACGGTATAAGCTCCCGTCAGGGTCAGCGCCGCCAGATGGCAGGCGGCCATCAGCACCGCCGCCCCGCAGGTTGCCGTTCTCAGCCCCAGATAGTCGCCGAAGGTGTATTCCTGCCTGCCGTCCGTAATGTGAAACGGCCGGATGCCGAAATATGCCACAATGAACATCTGCTGCCCATAAGTGGAAAAACCGAAGCCGAAAATTCCGCCTTCGTCCTCCCCCGCCATGCGCATGACAACAAAGGCCAGAACCATGGAAGCCAGAGCATACACCGCGCTTCCCACCGTATTCCACACCACGTTCTGTCTGTCCTTATGCTCTCCCTTATAAACAAGAAAGCGGTTCACAAAGCCTTCCATGAAATTCTCACCGCCTTACCCGGAAATTCTGAATCACCAGGATGGAGATCAGCATGCGGAGCATATATTTCGCAGCCACCATGGGCTTCAAATAGCTCTCCCCTGCAGAACGCTGGTCGATTACAACCGGAATCTCCGCCACCTTCGCCCCCTGACGGATGAGGAAGGAAACCGTATCCGGTTCCGGACCGTAGTTCAGGTGGTATGCAAATTCCCGCATCATCTCCCGGTTGAACATTCTCATTCCGGAGGTGGGATCCGCCACCTTCGCTCCCGTGGTGATCCGCATGGCCAGCCCGATCAGACGGCTGCCCACCATTCTCATGGAAAAATCCTTTTTCCCTTCCACAAAGCGGGAGCCGATGACAATGCTGCAGCCCTCATCCATTTTCTCCTTCATGGCCGCCACAAACTCCGGCCGGTGCTGACCGTCTCCGTCAAACTGCACCGCATAGGAATATCCCTTTTCATAGGCATATTTCATACCTGTCTGAAAGCAGCCGGCCAGTCCCAGATTTATGGGAAGGGTGATGTGATTGTATCCGTTGTTCCTCAGAATCTCTCCGGTGCTGTCGGTGGAACCGTCATTGACCACCACATAGTCCAGCTCCGGATAGTTTTCCCGCAGATTGTCTACCACCCTCTGAATATTTTTTTCCTCGTTGTATGCCGGTATTACTAAAATCACTTGGTTCATTTTATTCCCTCTGTCCTACCATTTCATGTGAAAGACTCTGGTGAGCACCCACACCTCTGCGTACACTGCCGCCAGAAACAGCCTCGCTGCCGCCATGGCAGCCGGCCCCGCCTTCAGATAGCGGCGGTAATAATGAAGCTTGCTCTCATGGAGCAGCTTCTGCTTGGCGGCAATTCCCGCCACGCTCCGGTCAATGCTCACGGAATGGGCGTGAACGTACTCCGCGTCCGTTGCCAGAACGATCTTTTTCCCCGCTGCCCGCAGCTTCTGCCCCAGAATCTTTTCCTCACAGTACAAAAACACCTGTCTGTCAAACAGATTCCTTCTCTCATTCTCGGAAAGCAGATCCATTTTTATCACAAAAAAGGAGCCCGGCACCGCTCCCACCAGACGGCTCCCCGCCGTTCCTCCCTTGGGAAGCCTTCCCGGCGGAGTGATCAGCCAGGGCCTGAACATTCTTCTGGTCACCGGTCCCGTATCCATAAGATCCCGCGCCAGAGGCAGAAGATCCCAATAGGAAAACAGCCGTTTCCCGTCGGGAGAGGATACCAGCGCCGATCCGACCGCAGCCTTCTCCGTCCCCTCCAGCGCCTCCTTCACCTTTCGGATGCACCGGTCGCTTACATGGATATCCGGATTGGCGATGATGATAAATTCCGGATTCCAAAGGCGGACGGCAGCGTCGATTCCCTCCTGATTTCCCCAGCCGTAGCCGCCGTTCCGATCCGTTCTGAGCAGCTCCGCATCGGAACGCACCGCCTGCAGCCGCTCCCAGGAGTCATCCGAAGAGCAGTTGTCCACCACCAGAATGTGGCCGATCTCCCGGCTCTCCCTCAGCTCCCGGACCAGCCCCACAGCCGTGTCCGCATCATTATAATTCAGAATAATACAAGCCGTGTTATCCATTTCGGGACTCCCTCTGCTTTTTCCTGCCATCAATCACCTTCATGCCCAGCCTGCGGCTGATCCCGATCCTCAGAGGCGGACAGAGCCGGGTCATCTGGTTAAAGCACCACCAGAGCTGCATATACAGCACTTTCCCCTTCTGGAGAGGCTCTCCCTTCCAGGGAGTTCTCTCCAGATACCGCTGATAGAGACGGCGGTAATGGTTGTGATTTCCTGCGATCCAGGGACGTTCATCCCCCAGATAATGAATCACCGCCGGACGTTTCACCGCCTCCCGGAACTGCTCCGGCCCCACAGCCTCATACGCCCGGCAGAGCTTTTTCAGCGTGGAATAGCGGAAATACCGATAATTGGTAAAAAAATTGTACTTGGGAGGAAGGGACAGAATCCGCCCTCTCAGGGCTCCGTTGATCGTATCCTGATCGCAGGCAAACAGACTTCCCGCATGAGTTCCGTAAAAATCCAGGAGCCGGCGGAGCACCTGCTCCCGCCTCCATGCGGCCAGGTCCATCAGAATCACTCCGGAATTGAAATAAGCATCGTCCCGGCCCATACCGATGGCCTCCTTCATCTCCCTGTATACCGTAGGCTCCATGACCATCCCTGCCAGGCAGCCCTTCAAATCCGTTCCGTACAGTCCCCGGATATCTTTCTGCACAATGGTGTCACAGTCCAGATAAAGAGCCCGTTCCACTTTCTCCGGCAGTACCTCCGGTGCAAAAAGGCGCCCCATGGCGCTGATGTCAAAACCTCTCGTATCCACATCGTAAGGAAAGCGCTCCTTCAGATCCCCCAGCTCAACTGCAGTAAGGCTTCGGCCGTACCGTTCCGCTATGGACCGGAGACGCTCCTGATATTCCCGGCACATTCCCACGGACAGCACATAAATGTCCATGCTGGGAATTTTTCTGCCGTACTCCAGCAGAGAAGCCAGGGAAGCCGCCAGATGACGGGCATAGCCGTCATTGGAGGCGTATATGATATTGACCGTTTCTTTTTTCCAATTCATAACGACACCTGTTTCTTACATTCTAAGGTCATTTTATTTACGATTTTACAGTAACCCGCCAAAAAAGTAAATCATATATGGCATTTTTCCCCCAAATATGATAAATTAGGAGCGTGTAAAAAAATACATAGGAGGTTCTGCACTATGCGAAAGACCATGCGGCAGCTCGCGCTTACGGCCCTGACAGCCGTGTTCCTGGCAGGCCAGACCGTGCCGGCATATGCCGATGAAAACTATGGTCCGGGAATGCTGATTGACAATCCGCAGCCCGAAAACCCGAACACAAATACAAATGATACCTCTGATTCCCAGGGAACTCAGACCGATAATACTCAGGAAGAGACGGCGCCCGCCGACACACAGGCGGAAGCACCTGCGGAGAGCGGACAGCCGGAGGAAGGCCAGACCGGAAGCAGTGAAAATATCCAGGAAACTCCCACCAGGGAAATCACGGAATCCACTCCCGTTCTTCAGTTCCAGTTTCTCCGCCCCGATATGACCTGGACCGATCCGGTCAGAACCGATATCACCATACAGCCGGGCGAGGACGGCTTCCTGTCCATGTCCGTCTACGCCATCAACCTGCCGGGAGACGTGCTCTACCGCACCTATGCCGCCGCCCGCGGCTGGAGCAACTGGGCCATGAACGGCGGTCACACCGACTGGAGCACCGATCCGGTGGAGGCCGTCCAGATCCGGTTAAACGGCGTATTCGGAAATACCTTTGACGTGTACTATACTTCCACCTTAAATGACGGCACCCAGTGCGGCTGGTCCAAAAACGGCGGCACCAACGGAACCATGGCCATGGGCAGATACATCACCGGCTTCCGCTATTCTCTGTGGGGAGCCAGCGATCCCAACGCCAGCTATTCCATGGAAAATCCTCTGGTATCCGCTGCGGCGGACGGGATCACCATTGTGGACGGCATGCCCCGGTTCAGCAACGGAACGGGAGACCTGTTCACCGGCTGGGTGTGGAATGACAGCGACCGCTACTACGTGGTGGACAACACGCCGGTCACCGGCTGGCAGTACATCGACGGCTACAAATACTTCTTTGAAACAGACGGAAAGCTGGTTCAGGATCTGGAGCCTTATCTCCATTCCTCAGGCCCCTTCCAGCTGCGGATCAACAAGGCGATGAACTGCACCACCGTTTATATTCAGGACGGAGAAAACGGATATATCATCCCTTATAAGACCTTCCTCTGCTCCACGGGAGACGATACTCCTCTGGGTACCTTCTACACTCCCGTAAAATACCGGTGGAGACTGATGAATACCGACGAGTACTGCCAGTACTGCACCCGTCTGGGCGAGGGACTTCCCATTCTCCTTCACTCCGTAATCTATGAGACGGCCAACCCCTACACCTTGAAGCCGGACACCTACAACTGGCTGGGAGCTACCAAATCCCACGGCTGTATCCGTTTCACTACCAGGGACGCAAAATGGATCTATGACAACTGCGCTCTGGGTACAGCCATCACCGTGTACGAATCAGCCGTTCCCGGCCCCTTTGACCGCCCGGCCATCCAGCAGATGATTCCCGGCGATCAGACCTACGATCCCACGGATGTGAACGTACCGGAAAACGGACTGTAAAAATTTCAAAAAAAGAAGGCTGGAACAGCCCGTTCAGGGCTTTCCGGCCTTTTTGTTTTCAGCTGTTCCGTTTCAGCCGTTCCCGCTTCCGTTTTGTTTCCCTCCGAAATACTCCTCATAGGGGATCTCCGGCTCCAGCACCAGTCCTCCGTGCATGGTGGGCGCCTGAGCCGGCTTCATGTAATCGCCGTACTCCGCCCTCAGCCTTCCGTCATATCCTTCCGGAACGGGAATCATCCGGTTTTCAAAGGGCATATACACCGCCCGGTCAAACCAGGACCGCTCCCAGGTATTCTTCTCCAGATGGCGGATAAACACCGTATCGCAGACCCGTTTCGTAGCTTTTCCCTTATATCGGGAGCAGAGCTTCTCATACCTGCGGTAAGCCCGTCTCATGGGAATGCAGAGCAGCTCTCCCAGCCTGTGGATCAGCTTCCCCGCCGCCGTCTTCTCTTCGTAATAGTCAAACCGGTACCAGTTGTAGAGCACCGTCCATGCGGTCTTTACCGCAAACGCCCACCGCCGGGCAGCCAGCTTTCCGTCCGGCATCCCGTCCAGGGGGAAAATGTCGATAAAGATTCCGCAGTTGTAGCCGGCCTTCCTGTCCTCCTCATTAAAGCCTGTGGTCCGGCTGTCCCGGATCTGGGCATGACCTCTCAGGTAGTTTTTTTCCGTATATGCGGTCTGAAGAACCAGCCCTTCAGGCAGCTCCGAAGGCGCTGCGCTCATGAAACGGTCATAGTCCTCCCGCAGCATAGCCAGGTCAATATCGTCATCCCAGGGAATATAGCCCTTGTCCCGGACGGCGCCGATCAGAGTACCGCTGTCGGCAAAATACTTCAGACCGTATTTCCGGCAGATTCTGTCCACCTCATCCAGCATGGCAAGCTGAACCGCCCACACCTTCTTCGTTTTTTCCGTTACGCTATAGCCGCACCGCACCTCTTCCCGGTAAAATTCTCTCTCTTCCATTCTCTCACCTATCCAAAGATTTTTTCCGCGCCCTTGCGGATCTGAGTCAGCACCGTCCGATCCCTCAGAAGCAGCAGACAGGCAAAATACACCAGGACTCCCGCTCCGATCTGAAGGAACGTCACCGCCGGCCCTCTTAACGGCAGATTCCCGGCAGCTGTCACCGCCCACAGCATGGCAAGAGAGGCCGCCAGCCGCTTCCACCCATGGCGAACGATCATTCCCAGGCGAATATAGCTCCGGCAGAGCACAAAATACAAGCCGGTGATCAGCGTTTCCGCCAATATGGATGCCGCTGCCGCTCCCGCCGCCTGAAAACGGGGAATGAGAAGCAGGTTTAACGCCGCGTTTACGCCGGCCCCCGCCACGATCACCTTCGCGCTCTTCGCCCGCTGTCCGCCGGGGGTCAGAATCTGACTTCCCATACAGTCGCTGAAGCCCACAATCAGCACCAGCGGGCTGCACAGCTTCATCAGCCCGGCCACCGGTCCATACTGTTCCCCAAGAAACCAGGGCACAAACCGGTCGGCGATTCCCGCCAGGCCGAACGCAATGGGAAGCCCCAGAAGGAGGACGAAATCCACCGAGTCTCCGATCCGTTCCCGAATCTCCTCTCCCCTGTCCCTGGCGAAGAGATAGGACATTCTGGCGGACATCACCGCATTGAAGGAAATAATCAGAATCTTGGCCATATTCACAAATCCGGTGGCATACTCATAATATCCGTTCTGGGACTTGTCGCTGCCGGAAAACCAGCCGATCATAGTCTTGTCCAGAATGGTATACACGGACGTGGCGATGGTAGGCACAAAGTAGACCACCGTCTCCCGCAGATGCCTTCTTATTTTCAAGGACGAAAGGGGAACCGGACTGACAAAGTCCTTCAGATATCCCCACATGGAAATATTTCCCAGCAGGCCTGTGGCGGCCAGCATGGCAATGTATAAAAGCAGGTCTCCCCTGTCCCTGACCAGCAGGAACATGAGAGCGATTCCCGTCAGCTTGATAACCGTATTCCGAATCACAATGAGCCGGTACTGCTCCATTCCGCCGAAAAACCAGGATACGTCAAAGGCCACCGCCAGAAGAGTCATGGTAAGCGCCCCGTAATAGGGAGCATAATCACTGGAAAAGGCAATGACGAACATCCACACCGCCAGGCAGCATGCCGTAGTGCAGGCGCAGAGAGCCTCGATCTCCCAGAACACCCGGCTCCTCTCCTCCCTGCTGTCCCGGCACCGGGCAATCTCCCTCTGGCCGTAGGAAGCCGTTCCAAGAGCTGCCAGAACGGAAAAGTACTGAACCACGGAAGCCGTGTAGCTCTGAATCCCCACGCCCTCGCTTCCCAGCACTCTGGCAATATAGGGAGTTGTCACAAAAGGGGTCAGAAGGGTCAGAATCTGATACATCAGATTATAGGTGTAGTTCTGACGTATGCTGGGCATCTCCCCGCCCCTGTTTTCCGAATTTTTACTCCTGAATATTCCCATAGTCCGCTCCCGTTTCCTTTCAAAGCATTATGACGATTTTAGCACAATCCCGCCGGCTTCGCAACGGGCAGAGCCCGTCTCCCCGGTTTGACATCTAAATTCAAATCGCTTATAATCTGGATAGACAAAATCAGGAGGAAATGCCGTGAAATTCGGAGTAATTATCGTGACCTACAACCGCCTGCCCCTGCTGCAGGAATGTTTAAGCTGCGTATTTTCTCAGACCGTTCCCTTTCATCAGGTCCTGGTGGTGGACAATCACAGTACGGACGGGACGGCAGAATACCTGGAACAGCTGGACCGCCCGGAGCTTGCCGTGCTCCGGCTGCCGGAAAATATCGGCGGAGCCGGCGGCTTCTCCAGAGGCCTTAAGGAGCTGTCAAAAGGAGACTGCGACTGGATTCTGATCATAGACGACGACGCCATGCTCTCCCCTTCTTATATGGAAAAGATCGGAAAGGCCGTCCGTTCTCAGCCCTGCGAAGCCTACTCCGGCACAGTGCGCACGGAAGGGATCATCGACACCTCCCATCGGAGGCGGCTGAAAAACCGCTGTCTGATGACCTATGTTCCCGTACCGGCCGAAGCCTACAAAAAAAAGTATTTTCTTTACGATGTGAGCACTTTCTGCGGGCTGGTACTGAAAGCCTCCCTGATCCGGGAGATCGGACTGCCGAAATCGGAATACTTCATCTGGTTCGACGACACGGAGTACTGTCTCCGTTTTCTGAAGAAAACCAGAATTATGAACGTCTGCGGGGCGGAGCTGAACCATAAGACCGTTCCGCCGTCCAAGGCCCCCGTCACCTGCTGGAAAAACTTTTACGGTTTCCGCAATGCCATCGACATCGGCCGGACCTATTCCAGCGCTCCTGCCGTCTACATGGCCTATATCCGCCTGAACCACCGGGCCCATATTCTCATAGACTCCCTTCTGCTTCTCACAGGAAGCAAAAAAGCAGAGCGGCGCTACCGGATCCGGATCTATCGGGACGTGCTGAAGGGAGCCGGGAAAGCCCCGGCAGGCATGGACCGGCGCTACCCGCCGGGTTCAGGCTTCGCATAAGACCCCACTGCATCCCTGCAGTTCATATGCAATACAGAATCTATTTCCATGAAGGAGAATGAAATGCAAGCAATCATCTTAGCTGCCGGCATGGGCAAGCGGTTAAAACAGCTCACGGAAAACAACACCAAATGTATGGTAAAGGTAAACGGCGTCCCTCTCATCAACCGCACCCTAAGCCAGCTGGACAGCCTGAATCTGACCAGAATCATCATTGTCACCGGATACGAGGGACAGAAGCTGCGGGATCACATTGCTTCCCTGGACGTGAAGACCCCCATATGCTTTATTGACAATCCCGTTTATGACAAAACCAATAATATCTACTCTCTCGCCCTGGCCAGCGAATATCTGGTAGCGGAGGATACTCTTCTTCTGGAATCCGATATCATCTTTGAAGATTCCGTTCTCCGCTGTCTGGCAGAGGATGAGCGGGAAAGTCTGGCTCTGGTGGCCAGATATGAGTCCTGGATGGACGGAACCTGCGTAAAGCTGTCGGAAAACGATGATATCGAAGCCATGATTCCGGGAAGCAAGTTTTCCTTTTCCAATACCTCCGATTACTACAAGACCGTAAACCTCTATAAATTCAGCAGAAATTTTTCCGCCACTCACTATGTGCCCTTTTTGGAAGCCTATACCAAGGCCCTGGGGAACAACGAATACTACGAGCAGGTGCTGAAGGTCATCGTCATGCTGGACAACCCGGGCATCAAGGCCAAACGTCTGGATGACAGCCAGAAATGGTACGAGATCGACGATATCCAGGATCTGGACATCGCAGAATCCATGTTCGCCGACGAAAAAGACCGGCTTCCGCTGATTCAGAAGCGGTACGGAGGCTACTGGCGCTATCCGAAGATGGTGGACTTCTGCTATCTGATCAACTGCTACTACCCGCCGAAAAAGATGCTGGAAGAGATGAAGGCCAATTTTGACAGTCTGATCTGCCAGTATCCCTCCGGCATGTATGTGAACTCTCTCCTGGCCGCCAGAAATTTCGGCCTCCGGCAGGACCAGATCGTTCCCGGCAACGGGGCGGCGGAGCTGATCAAGGTCATTCTGGAACATACCACCGGCCGCCTGGGAGTAATCCGTCCTACCTTTGAGGAGTATTCCAACCGGTACAAAAACGGAGAGGTGGTGCCCTTCCGGCCGGAAAATCAGGATTTCCGGTACGGAGCCGCCGACATCATCGGATTTTTCCGGACCAGGGATGTTCAGACTCTGGTCATCATCAACCCGGACAATCCCACGGGAAACTATCTGTCCAGGGAAGAAATCCTGCGGCTGACCGCCTGGACCAAGGCGGAGGGCATCCGCCTGATTGTGGATGAGTCCTTCGTGGATTTCGCGTCGGAAGAGGGGGCCTCTATCCTCTGTGAAAAGCTTCTGGACGCCAACCCCCACCTGATCGTAATCAAAAGCATTTCCAAATCCTACGGCGTCCCCGGCCTGCGGCTGGGAATCGCCGCCAGCGGCGACAGGGATCTGATTGCTCTCATGAAAAAAGAGGTGTCCATCTGGAATATCAACTCCCTGGGCGAGTTCTATATGCAGATCGAGGAGAAATACAGGAAAGACTATGCCGCCTCTCTGGTTCGGCTGAAAGCCGAGCGGAAGCAGTTTGCCCAGGAGCTGGCACAGGTTCCCGGCATCCGGGTTCTTCCCTCAGAGGCCGATTACCTGATGGCGGAAGTGACCGGCATCTCTTCCGCCGAACTTACCGAGCTGCTTTTAAACCGTCACAACCTGTTCATCAAGGATCTTTCCTCCAAAGTTCCCGGAGACAGGCAGTTTATCCGGGTGGCGGTGCGCAACCGGGAAGATGACCGGCTTCTGACGGACGCATTAAAGGAGATCATGGCCGGCAGATAAATCCGCATAAACACAAAGGGCCCGGAATCCATAATCAGGATTCCGGACCCGCTTTTTTATTCCGTCTTTCCCAGCTCTCTCTCCGCTGCATCCATGGCGGAAGCGATCACCTTATCCATATCGTAGTATTTGTACTCACCCAGACGTCCGCCGAAGATCACCCGGCTTTCCTTCTTCGCCAGCTCCGCATACTTTCGGTAAAGCTCCTGGTTCTTTTCATCGTTTACCGGATAGTAGGGCTCCATGCCCTCCTTCCAGGTCACGGGATATTCTCTGGTAATCACGGTCTTCTCCTGGGTACCGAACTCAAAGTGCTTGTGCTCGATGATTCTGGTGTAGGGAGTCTCCCGGTCCGTATAATTTACCACCGCTACGCCCTGGTAGTTGTCCGTATCCTTTACCTCCGTCTCAAACCGCAGGCTGCGGTACTCCAGCTTTCCGTAGCAGAAGCCGAAATACTCGTCGATGGTTCCCGTATAGACCACCTTCTCTCCCAGGCTGTCATAATACTCCTTATTCTCCAGATAATCTCTTTCCAGCTCCATATCGCAGCCCTCAAACAGCTTGTCTACGATCACATTGTAGCCGCCCATGGGAATGCCCTGGTAAGGGTCGTTGAAGTAATTGTTGTCATAGGTGTAGCGAACCGGCAGGCGCTTGATGATAAAGGCCGGAAGGTCCCGGCATTCCCGTCCCCACTGCTTTTCCGTATAGCCCTTTACCAGCTTCCGGTAAATGTCCATGCCCACCAGGCTGATGGCCTGTTCCTCCAGATTCTTCGGTTCTCCCTGGATTCCCTTTCTCTGCTCCTCAATGATGGCTCTGGCCTGGGCCGGAGTGGAAATTCCCCACATTTTGCTGAAGGTGTTCATGTTGAAGGGCATATTGTACATCTGTCCCTTAAAGTTGGCCATGGGACTGTTGGTGTACCGGTTGAACTCCGCCAGGCTGTTGACAAAATCCCACACCTTCCGGTCAGAGGTATGAAAAATGTGAGCGCCGTACTTGTGCACATGGATTCCTTCCATATCCTCACAGTACACGTTTCCTCCCGCATGGCTTCTCCGCTCCACCACCAGGCATTTCTTTCCCTGCTTTCCCGCCAGATAGGCAAATACGCCGCTGTACAGTCCGGCGCCCGCCAGCACATAGTCATATTTCTTCATTGGATTTTTCTCCTTGATGTCTTTCTTTCTGTGCACAGCGGGCATCCGCCGCCTTTCGGCCGCAGATGCCCGCCCCCTCTTCTTTCAGACCGTGCCTACAGCACATGGCCCTTCTTTTTCATCACGTCGATCACCTGATCCACGTACGCTTCACAGGTTTCATGATTCGGAGCCTCTACCATGACCCGAACCACCGGCTCCGTGCCGGACTGGCGCAGCAGAATCCGTCCGTCGTCGCCCAGGGCTGCCGTCACCTTTGCCACTTCAGCCTGAACGTCCTCGTCCTCCTGAGCCGTCTTCTTATCCTTCACTCTCACGTTCTTCAGCACCTGAGGATAAATCTCCACCTCCGAAGCCAGCTTATCCAGAGGCTGCTTGGATTCCAGCATAACCTCCATCACCTTTAAGGAGGTGAGAATGCCGTCTCCGGTGGTGGCGTTTTTGCTGAAAATAATATGTCCGGACTGTTCGCCTCCCAGACAGTAGCCGTTCTGAGACATATTCTCATACACGTATTTGTCGCCCACCGCCGTCTTCTCGTAGCCGATGCCTTCCCGATCCAGGGCTTTGTACAGGCCGAAGTTGGACATAATGGTGGTAACGATTTTATTTCCCACCAGAGCCCCCTGGGCTTTCATGTATTTTCCGCAGATATACATGATCAGATCGCCGTCCACCAGGTTCCCGTTCCGGTCCACCGCCAGACAGCGGTCCGCATCTCCGTCATAGGCAAAACCGATGTCGCAGCCCTGCTCCGCCACATATTTCCGGAGTCCTTCAATATGGGTGGAGCCGCAGTTCGTATTGATGTTCAGCCCGTTGGGCTCGTTGTTGATCACATGAGTCTCCGCTCCCAAGGCGTCAAATACGCTCTTGGCGATGGCGGAAGCGCTGCCGTTGGCACAGTCCAGCGCCACTCTGCAGTTTTTAAAGGAGCGGGTCGCAATGGAAATCAGATAGCCGATGTAGCGGTTTCTGCCTGCGGCGAAATCCACGGTCTTGCCGATGGCGTCCCTGACGGCAAAGGGAATCTCTTCCGTCTCTCCGTCCAGGTACTTTTCGATCTCCTCGATCACGCTCTCCTCCAGTTTTTCCCCTCTCTCATTGATCACCTTGATGCCGTTGTCATAATAGGGGTTGTGGCTGGCCGAGATCATAATGCCGCAGTGGAAGCCCTCGGAGCGCACCACATAGGAAACGCTGGGGGTAGTGGTCACATGAAGCAGATAGGCGTCCGCTCCGGAAGCCGTCAGACCGGCCACCAGAGAATACTCAAACATATAGCTGCTTCTTCTGGTATCTTTGCCGATGACGATCCGGCATTTCTCACCCGGATTCTTTTTTCCGTAGTACCATCCCAGAAAACGTCCTACCTTGTAGGCGTGCTCTACCGTCAGATCCACATTGGCTTCTCCGCGGAAGCCGTCTGTCCCAAAATACTTGCCCATACTCCTGTCACTCCTTTTAAATCAGTTTCAAATACCGCTCCAGGGCGTCCTGCCAGGACGGAAGACGCTCAAAGCCGTTTTCCGTGAGCTTTTCCTTGCTCATGCGGCTGTTGCTGGGTCTTACCGCCTTCACCGGAAACTCTCCGCTGGATACCGGGGTCACCTGCACCTCATTCATGCCGGCCTGCTTAAAGATCTCGCAGGCAAATTCATACCAGCTGCAGAGGCCCTCGTTGGTGGCATGGTAGCGGCCGTATTTGTCCGTCTGAATCATATCCACCAGAAGTCTGGCCAGGTCATAGGTGTAGGTGGGAGAACCGATCTGGTCATTTACGACGCTGACCTTTCCTCTCTCTTTTCCCAGGCGCAGCATGGTCTTGATAAAGTTCTTTCCGTTGACTCCGAATACCCAGGCAATGCGGACGGTAAAGAACTTGGTAAGCAGTTCTTCCACCGCCAGCTCCCCCTCGTATTTTGTCTGCCCGTACACATTCAGGGGATGTCTCTCGTCATCCGGCTCCCAGGGTCTGGTACCCTGGCCGTCGAACACATAGTCCGTACTGATGTACATCATGGGAATGTCCAGCTCCCGGCACACCTGAGCGATGTTTCTGGTGCCGTCCCCGTTGATTTTCCGGCACAGCTCCACATTCTCTTCCGCCGCATCTACTGCAGTATATGCGGCGCAGTGCATCACTGCATCCGGTTTCGCTTCTTTTATCACCCTTTCGCAGGCAGCGGCGTCGGTCACGTCCATATTGTCTACGTCCGTTCCCACTCCTTCCAGTCCCCGCTTTGCCAGCTCATTCATCACGTCATGGCCCAGCTGGCCGTTGACGCCCGTTACAAGAATCTTCATTATAACC
>CALWEP010000034.1 GCA_944377325.1 uncultured Lachnospiraceae bacterium | reverse complement strand
ACTCTGACAAAAAATGAAGCAATAAAAGCCATACCGGTGGATATCTGCCTGCTGTATGTAGGAGCAAATACCATGGCAACCGCCCTTGTGGAAACGGGGACAGCGGAATTTATCGGCACGATTATCTCCGATACGGTGGGCGGAGTAACGAATTCTTTCGTTCTCCATGCAGTTTTCTTTATCGTACCCTTTGTCATTACCCAGTTTATGCAGAACCAGAGCGTTATGAATGTATTCGCTCCCATCGGTCTGCTTACCTGCTCTGCCCTGGGAGCTGATCCCAGAGGATGTCTGGTCCTCATAACCGCAGGATCTCTCACTGCCTATATGACCCCCTCCGCCACATCGGCGGTTGCCATGTGCATGGGCGCAGGCGGCTATGATGTGAAAACACTGTTTAAAATGGGCTGGCTGCTGGCAGTCATCCTCTGCGTGGGATATGTTGCATGGGTCAGCATTGCAATGCCTGCGTTTTAAAGCCGGCATAAAATATAGAATGTTAGATATAAGGAGAAACAGCGATGCTCAAATCTTATGTTATAAAAAACGGAACTCTGGTTTCCATCCTGGACGGCAGGGAAGAAAAAGCGGATATTCTGGTTGAAAGCGGAATTATTACAAAAATCGGGGCTCATATTGACGCGCCGCTGGCTGAGGTGTTTGACGCCCGCGGAATGTATGTTTCCGTCGGCTGGCTGGATGCACACTGCCATTTCGCTGCGGCAGGGGACCGGGCCAGCATTGACCCGGTACAGGATCTGCTGCGTCAGGGGGTTACGTATGCGTTGGATCTGGGAACGCTGGGGCCTGCCAATTATGCCGACTGCCGCAACCAGCTTCTCTATACCACAAACCTTCGCTTCCGTTCTTATCTCTACATCGCCCCCTATGGAGCCAGAGGATCACTGGGAAGAGGAATGGATTTTGAGGGACCTGGAGACGTGGCGGCGGAAATGGTCCGAAAGGTAGCGGGAAAATATCACCACGAACTGATGGGATTGAAAGCCAGGATCGATGACAAATTCTGCTTTGATCCGGATTATGTCATGAAGCAGCTCAGAGCACTGGGGGATGAACTTGATTTGCCCATTGCCGTACATGCGCCCAGAAGCCGCATCGGAATTGACAACCTTCTTCCTTATCTGAAAAAAGGCGATGTGCTCTGTCACACATTGGCCGGCAACAGCGATGTGATGAAGGTGATAGATGAGCAGGGAAATATTAAGAAATCTGTTCTGGACGCCAGAAAGCGGGGAGTGATTTTCGATTTGTCCCACGGCACAAACGCCTACAGCTACGAAACGGCCGAGGCTGCCTGGAAAGCAGGTTTCTTTGTGGATACCATCTCCAGCGATCTTCATGGCGGGAATATCAACGGTCCCGTCTACAGCCTGGGGAATGTTCTCACCAAGATGCGCGGGCTGACAGAAAAGCCATGGTCCTGGCTTCTGGAAAAGACCATAGCCAGACCGGCAGAATTATTAAACATCCGCGATAAGACTCTGGAAATCAAAGAGGGAACGGAAGCCGATCTTACGGTGTACCAGATTGAAGAAGGACAGTTTACATATGCGGATTCCAAAAAGGCTGAGCGGACTTTTAAAGAACGAATCGTCCCGCGCTATACCTGTACGGGTCCCCACGTATATGTCTGCAGAAGTTAAGGCGCTCTCAAGCCTTGCCAAATACCATATTTCCGTCTCTTAACGCTCTTTGCTCTTCAGAAAAGCAATGCCGCGCAGTCATCAATGACCGATGACTGCGCGGCAATTTCTTCGCTGCTTCAATTCTCAGTTTTCCGGTTTGCTGAAACGGATCTTTTTCTCCAGGATCCGTCCGTTCTCCGGATTAATGGCATAACGGACCTCAAATCCTTCTCCCGTACACTGAACCTCATATTTCTTCCTTCCGGCCACGGTGTCCAGAGCCACCGCATCCACAGCCACAGCCCCATCTCCCGCATCGGACGCTACGATCTCCTTCACCTGTTCCTCCGAAAGCACTGCCTCCCTGCTGCCTTTGTCATCTGCCGCCACAGAAGAAACGGACAAGACTTCTCCCGAAAAAACGGAAACGCCCACCGCGTAATAGGTCTTTTCCCCTTCACTGTAGTAGACCACCTCAAAGGCTTCCCTGCACTGCTCCGTATACTGAAATACGCTGTCCTCCGGCACCAGGCGGCTGGCCGTCTTTCTGGCCGATTCCTTTGTAACTGCTTCCAGCTCCGCTCCGAAAACGGGTACGGACATAAGCGCAGCTGCAATCACAGCTGCGGTCATCACCAGTAACTTTTTCATATTGTTCTCCCATATTCTATGAAACAGGCCTGTCGGGGACCTCGGCTGAGACCGCCGGCAGAGCGCAAACTTCCTGTGTCTTTATGAATATTCTTATTATACTACATCCGTTCAGAAAAGTCACTGGCAAATTTCGGATAAGGTTATTTCGGAGTCAGTCTTTCCGCCGGCTTCCGGCCGAGCTGATCCTCCGTATCCAGGAAAACAGCTCTTCCAAATCATAATCTCCAGAGTGGGGGATTCCCCACGGAAGGGCATAGTCCACATCGCAGCCTGCTTTTTTCAGCGTCAGCGTCAGCTCGGCCGATATGGCCAGGGAAGTATCCCGGTCCGCCGTGCCGTGCCGGATCCGAAAATATCCGCACACCGTGCTGTTTTCATCTTCCATATAATTCAGAGGATTCATCATATGAATTTGACTCGCTTCAGCCATTTTCCCATTTACCAGGCTGTTTTTGAAACTGAATTCCGTAAAATGGCGGGCTTCCTCCTCCCGGGAGCCGAACAGCTCATTTTCCGGTGTGCCGAGCCTTACGTCATCAAAAGCCGGCGTGGGCTTCATTCTTGTACGGTACCGAACGTATCCGTCCCAGTCCGGCCCTTTTCCTCCTTCCGGCTTCAGCCAAGGAAATGCGGCCATTTCCGTTCCTCTTTCCTCTTCCCGCTCCGCCGATTCCATAACCTTTCCGGCAATATAATCCCGGAAGCTGCCGCTTCCGTCCGCTTCCAGGGAAAGCTCCCTTCCCTGTTCATCCCTCAGGGCCAGACTGTTCAGATATGGCGGAAATCCTCTTTTCTCCTCTTCTCCCATAGCTCTCTGTTCCTCTGTCAGACAGCACTCCGGCTGGTCTCTGAAATAATAGCGGTCCAGCCCGCAGAATTCCCATTCATAGGCCATATCCGCATGGTCCAGATCCGTAATGGGACAGTAGCAGGATGCGGCAAAAATGTCGTCCCTTTCATCTGCAGCGCCTATTTCCTTTAAGAACGGCTCATAATCCGGATGATTTCCCGTACTTCCCAGAAGGCAGGACAAGGCGCCTCCCGCGCTGGTGCCGTTTGATATGATGCGCTCCGTATTCCCGGGAATCACATCCTTATTATGACGCAGATACCGCACAGCCGCCTTCAGATCCACAATACACGCCGGCGCAGTCCCTGTGTTCTTCCCTTCCTTATCCTTCAGTCCCCTTCCTCTGGCTCCCGGAGCAGCCACCACATATCCCTGCTCCAGAGCGTAAAACGTTCCGTTCATAATCCCCGTAAAGGTTCTGCCCGGCTCCTGGGGCAGCCCCGGCATATAGCCTCCCACTGAATTGGGCATAAACACGGGAGCCTCCTTCAGCTCAAAGGGAGCCCTCTCCGGAGCCTCATAGTAGATTTCCGGAACATAAATGTTCATTTTCTGGTACTGGGGATCTATGGGATTTCCCGCATAAACAATATTTTCGTATGCCCGGTAGCGCACTTTCCTCCCGTCCAGTTCCGCTTCCTTTACCGCATATGCTTCCGGATCAAATCTCAGCATATCCATGTTGCGTCCTCCTTTCTTCCTGCTCCATTCTCTGCCTGCAGCTGCAGACCGCTCCTACCAGATTCGCCTCATTTCCGTACGCGCATCTTACCACCTGCGGCACGGGAAACTGCTTTAAGACATTTTCCTGGGCCATTTTCCCCACCGCTTCCTGTATTTTTTCGATCAGAACCGGCTGACTGCTGATGCCGCCTCCCACCGCAATTACCTCGGGATCCAGCACGGCCTGAAGATTCCAGATCTGCCATGCAATGTCTTCCGCATATCTCTCCAATCCCCGCAGAGCATCCTGATCTCCTTGGCCGACCAGGGCAAATATCTCCGTTCCGTTCATATCCGTATCCGGCGGAAGCCCTTTTTCCCGCAGCACGTTTTTCAGCAGTCCCGATTTCCATCCTCCGGCAGCTCCGAACCGCTTTGTCATGTCGCCGGCAGCCATGGGCCCCAGCTGAATGAAGCTGAATTCTCCGGCAAAGCAATGACTTCCCTTGTATACCTTGCCGTCGATCACAATGCCGCCTCCCACGCCGGTCCCAAGAGCCATAACCACACCGGTGCGGCAGCCCTTCAGCGCCCCTGCCGTGTACTCTCCCAGCGCGCAGCACTTGCCGTCATTTTCCACGTACGCCGGAGCTTTGCACCGTTCACCGACCATCTTCCCGAAGGGAACGCCGTCCAGATAGCGAAGCATCCCGCCTCCCTTCACCGTTCCCTCCCTGTCTCCGTATACGGTTCCCGGCACGCTCAGGCCAATGCCCCGAAATGACTCCAATCCAAGTTCCCGGGCCTGAAGCTCCGCCTCTCTGCCGATCTGCTCTGCCAGCTGTTCCGCCCCGTCATAGGGCGTAGGAAACTGTCCTTTGCTGAAAATATGATACGCCTCATCCATCACCGCCCATTTTACAGACGTGCCTCCCGCATCCGCCGCAAAATAATAATTCATCTCTTCCCTCCTTCCGGCACAGAAGGCGGGCATCCGTCTGCCCGCCCTCTGCACTTCTGTCAATCATACAGCCATGCTTCCGCTTCCTCAGAGTATGTCACATCTCCCGGGAACACCACATAGTCATCCTTTGTCTTTACGTCTTCCATACCCTTTCTGTAAACGTAGTAATTGGTCTTATTGTACAGCGGGTAAATCGGCATATTCTCCGTGAAAATCTCCACCAGCTCGGCAACCTTCGCCTCGTCCCCGTCCTTCAGAGCCTCCGTGTAGCTCACCACACGATACGGTCCCGTTCCCACGGGAGTGGTGATCATATGGTCGCTGCTCTCCTCAAAGTCGGCCTGAGAAACTATATCGATTCTGGTAAGATCGTTCCAGGTGAGAACATTCTGCTCCACCAGGGGAAGAATAATCGTATAATCATCCACCACCTCAATATTGTCATAATCAATATTGGTTGTATGGCGGGAAAACTCAGCGGAATCTCTGGCCAGCTCCAGGCTGAATTTCACATCTGACGCAGTCAGATTTTTGCCGCTGTGAGTGGTAATATTGTCATGGACATTCCTCTGCGCCCTTGAAAGGAAAGAAACGCGCGGAAAGCACAGGCGGGTAGACTACCCCTTTACCAATCCGCTGCTCAACAACAAATTTGTCACCATTGAACAGAAAGACGGCGTCCCGGCCATCGGCTGGCGCGACAAGCACAAATAACAGGAGAGACTGATATGCCCCCGATCATTGATAAAAAGAAATGTATAGGCTGCCATACCTGCGTAGATATTTGTCCTGTGGACTGCTACGGAATACAAAAAGAAAAAAAATGCGCTCCCGTGATCCGCTATCCGGAAGAGTGCTGGCACTGCAACGCCTGTGTGTTTGACTGTCCGGTAAAGGCTATCTCTTTGAGAATTCCCGTTCCGGCAAACATGGTGTTTGTGGATGCCCCCCGTAAAAACGGCGGTCAGTAACATCATTTTTCAAAAGGACGGCGTCGGCCGTCCTTTTACTTTTCCTCCCCTGCGGCATCCAGAACTTCCTCCAGCAGTTCCCCGCACAGGTCCATAATCTCTTCGATCTCTTCTTTCCTCAGTCCGTCATAGTGAATCCCCGCCTCCACAACAGCCGGCACAAAGCCTGCTTCGGCAGCCGCCCTGGCCCACATCTCGCTGACCGCGCCGTCCCTGTGGCCGGGGAACTGAAGAGTGACGCACCGGCCGTCCTGACCGATGACGCTGACTGCTCCGATATGAGGCTGCTGACCGCCGCTGACCAGTCCCCGCAGCCCTTCTCCCACTCTCTGAAACTGAGCCGTGATTTCCTGCCCTTTGTATTTCCTTGACCGTTCAATTCTCTCCATCCATGCCCTCCCACTGATATCCGTCCTGCTCCAGGCCGAACAGAGAAAGAATCCGATCTGCCGTCTGGCCGATCCATTCATCCAGAGAAGACGGTCTGCTGTAACAGGTCAGAACCGGGGGAAAAACCACTGCCCCCAGCCGGCTGACCTCATACAGATTCCGCAGATGAAGTGTGCTCAGAGGAGCTTCTCTGGCTACCAGAACCAGTCTTCTTCTCTCCTTCAGCATCACGTCCGCCGCTCTGAGCAGAAGATTATCGCTGTAGCCGGAAACGATTCCGGCCACCGTTTTCATGCTGCAGGGAACAATAATCATCCCCATATTTCTGAAACTGCCGGATGCGGGCGCCGCTCCGATGCTGCTGTTGTCATAGCAGACGTCCGCCATCTCTTCCAGTTCTCTTCTTCCCAGGCCCATCTCCTGCTTCAGGGTCATTTCTCCCCCTCTGGTTATAATCAGATGAATCTCCGGACGCTCTGCGCCGGCCCTGAGCCTGCGCAGAAGCTCCACCGCCAGCGGCGCGCCTGACGCGCCGCTCACTCCCACAAGCAGCCGCCTATTCATGAAACCACTTCTCCCGATCCACTTCCATAAAAGCTGCCCGCGCAAAGCGCTCCTTCTGGTCAAAGGGCACCGTACAGTCGAAGATCGCCTTGCAGGCCACTCCTCTGGCGCGAATTCCGGAGTGATATGCAGGATCATTGGACGGATCCAGGGGATGGCACTGCACTCCCGGAATTGCAATCAGGTCCCTGTCCGCCTGAAATCTGGTGGTCATTGCCCACATCACATCGTTGAGATCAAAAATATCCACGTCCTCATCCACAAGAATCACATGCTTCAGCTCCGCAAAGGCGGCAAAGGCCAGCAGCGCTGCCTGGCGCTGCCTTCCCTCGTCTGAGGGCACTTTCTTCCGGAACTGCATGATCGTCACATACTTTCCCCCTCCGAAGGAGGCGTTGTACACATTCAGGCACTTACCGGGCATCGCCTTCTCCACCATAGCCAGAATACTGGCTTCCGTGGGAATTCCTGCCATGGAAACGTGCTCCTCACTGGCTCCGATGCACGTCTGCATAATGGGATGCTTTCTTGTTGTCACAGCCTTTACCTTGATCACCGGAAGCTCCGGATTGGCCGGACCGCAGTACCCCGGGAATTCCGGCATCGCCTTTCCCGTATTGGAGTTCTGATCCTCCCTCACTCTCACATAAGGCAGAATTTCTCCCTCAATCACGTACTCCGCATTGGCAATGGCACATTCGTTTACCGTAAGACACCGCACCAGTTCCACAGGCTTGTGAAATATCCGATATGGCGGGCTCCCGGCTGCAGAAAAATGGAGATCTCGTCTTTTGACTGCAGGCACATTCTGTGAATAGTCACGTCGGATTCTCCTGTCTCCGGATTGGAGGCATAGCACATTCCCAAGGTAATATAGGGTCCCGCGTCTTCAGGCGTGTTGGTAGGCGCAGGAATCAGCTTTCGGATGTCAAATCCTTCTTCATCTGCATAATGCACCACCTCCTGGCACTTTGCCCGGCTGTTTTCGATCACAATCGGCTTCACGGGATGAGCCACGCTTTCCTTCAGAAGATGGCCCAGATCCTTCTCATCGCATCCCAGCAAACAGCCTACCCGTTTCCTGCTTGCCAGCACGCCGATCACCACGCTCGCATCTTCATGGCCCTTGATCCGGCGAAACAGCATGGCCGGTCCCTCCTTGGTAGGGCGCATTACCGTTCCTCCCGCTCCCACATATCGGTATACTCCCGCCAGCTCTGCATTCGGATCTACCTCCGTATCGGTCTCCTCCAGCTGTCCCGGCAAAGACCGAAGCAGCTCCAGCGCTGACCGCAGATCATCCACCTGTACTTTTCCCATTTGTTATCCTCCTTTGTCTGACTTCATAACGCTGATTTAACGCTATCACATTGCCCCCTCTCAAGCAATTCAAAAAAAAGAGGAACTATTCCCTATTGGAATAATTCCTCTAAAGCTGCTGCCCTTTTTCATATATGAAATTCCAGAATATCCGTCCGGGCCCGGACAGAGGCTTCCGCCTCAGCCTCACCAGGCCAACGGTGCTTTTTACCTCTTCCCTGAGAGGAATGATCCTTACGTCATCATGCCTCACATAGGCTGCCGCCCGCTCCATCATCAGACTGATTCCCTGATTTCTCCCCACCAGCCCCAGGATCGTCTCCATCCTTTCGCCCGTGTAAGTCACCTTGGGAGTGAAGCCTTCCTGCCGGCAGGCCTGAATCCCTGTTTCGTACAGAAGAGTGGGCTGACCCAAAAGCAGGAAATTCTCCTCCTTCAGCTCCGCCAGAGACAGCCGGCGCCGGCCGGCAAGGGGGTGAGACGCGCCCACTGCCGCCGCCAGCCGGTCCTCCGCCACTTTGATCCATGCAAATCCTTCTTCCAGATGCTCCGTTCTCATAAAGGCAAAGTCAAATTCCTGCTGCTTCAGCCGCGCCGCAATATCTGCCCCCTCCATCTCCCGAATGTGCAGCCGCACCCCGGGATGAAAGCCGGAAAATTCTGCCACGAGACCGGTCAGGTCATACTGCGCCATTACCGGAATGCTGGCAATTCTCAGTTCCTGTCCTTCACGCTCTCCGTATGCCGCCGCCGTTTCCGTCATATGCCGGTACAGCTCCACCATACGCTTCGCATCCCCGCAGAGCAGCTCCCCGGCCTCCGTGAGCCGGCACTTTCTTCTGCTACGGTCAAACAGTTCAACCTTCAGCTCTTTTTCCAAGGCCTGGATCCGCTTCGACACAGAAGACTGGGTCATAAACAGCCGGTCCGCCGCCTCGGAAAAGCTTCCGCTGTCCACAATTTCCACAAAGCACCGCAGCTGATCCAAGTCCATAGAATACCGCTCCTTTCCGTTCAAGAGGCTTCCGTACCTGAGGAGCGAAACTCTCTCCGCTAAAAAGAGGCGCTGCCGTCAATGTCTGTGCATGGAGAATTTATCCATGGGGTAATTGCCCAGATTCTCATGAACCTCTCTCTTGTCCGCCTGGCCGATCAGAAGGTCTCTGGCCTTCTTGGCCTCCTGCTCCGTCTTGTGTTTGCTGGGACCGCCTACGCAGCCGCCCACGCAGGCCATTCCTTCCACAAAGTCCGCCGGAAGCTTTCCGGCCTTCAGAAGGAGAAGCGCTTTCTTGCACTCCGCAGCTCCGTTGCACTTCATTACGTTAATATCCGCATTCTCTCCCTGTTCTTTCAGGCACTGGAGAACTGCCGCTGTCACGCCTCCGCCGTTTCCGAACCGTTTTCCGAATACAGAACCGTTCTGGAGGGTATTTTCCTCCGGCTCCAGCTCCACGCCCTTCGCCCTCAGCATGGCGCGGGCCTCTCCCAGAGTCAGGGCGTAATCCGCATTTCCCTGAATATTCAGATCCATGGTCTCGCTCTTCTTGGCAATACAGGGTCCGATAAACACGGTTACCGTCTCCGGGTCCTCCGCCTTTATCATACGGGATACGCCGCACATGGGAGACACGGTAGTGGACATATTGTCAAGAAGCATGGGGAAATGCTGCTTGATCATATTTACGAACGCGGGACAGCAGGAAGTGGTCATCTTCTTTCCTTCCTTATAAGCCTCCGCCCACTCCTCTGCCTCTGACGCTGCGGTCATATCGCCTCCGAGAGCTACCTCGATCATATCGGCAAAGCCGATTTTTTTCAGAGCGGTTCTCCAGCTGGCCATGGTAATGTCCGGGCCGAACTGGCCCTCCACTGCGGGAGCAATCATGGCCACCACCCGTTTTCCGGCGCGGATCAGATTGATCACGTCCACAATAAAGGTCTTGGAACCAATGGCTCCGAACGGGCAGCTGTGAATGCACATGCCGCACTGAATGCACTTCTTTTCGTCAATCACACAGATGCCGTACTCATCATAGGTGATGGCGTCCACCGGGCATGCCTTTTTGCAGGGTCTCTCCAAATGGGCGATGGCATTGTAGGGGCAGGCATTGGCGCACATACCGCATTCCTTACATTTGTTGGGATCGATGTGAGCCCGGTTCTCTCCCATGGTGATCGCGCCGAAATGGCAGGAATTCTGACAGGCCTTTCCCATACATTTCCGGCAGTTGTCTGTTACAATGTAGGATGCAATGGGACACTCCTCGCAGGCTGCGTTGATCACCTGCACCACATTGCTGGAATCCTTCCCGGACGGACACTGTCCCACCGCCAGCTTTACTCTCTGGCGGATGATTTCTCTTTCCTTATAAATACAGCAGCGGAACTGAGCCTGGGGTCCGGGAATCAGACGGTAGGGAATCTCTTCCTTCTTTTCATCAAGCTGTCCGTCCCATGCGGCCTTTGCCACCTCATAAAGTACGTCATGTTTTACACGAAGCAATGTCGCGTCATTTGTTACCATTTCCTCTTCCTCCTCATTTTTCCTTTCCGTACCGCCCGAAGCGGCCGGATCCTATGCCATTCCTTTTTTTCTGTTAATAATAAGTCACCGTAACCGGTTTTCCCATTTCCTCCACTGCGTGTCTCAGCTGCTCCACCAGGTTCTGGCGGATTCCCAGGTCAAACGGCAGCCCGGGATTCTGATAGGCGCTGTTGATGGCCCTGCCCACATACAGGTGCAGCTCCGTGCAGTCCTCAATCAGCATCTTCGCCACCATGGAGGCCCCGTTCTTTTTGTCCAGCTCCTGGAAAAATTCGTCCGTCACCACTTCTTTTTCCACATAGCGGCGCAGAAGCTTGATTACCCGGTTCAGGGTGAGCACCCCTTCCGTAACCAGTTCAATTCCTTCCATATATGCCATGGGGGGTATCTCCGGGTCTACATAATCCAAGGATACGTCCAGCGGCCTTCCCAGTACTCTGGACACAATGGTCGCACTGGTCCCTCCGCACACTATCCGCTTCGTATTATCCTCTCCGCCCATGAATTCGTCAACCATTTTTTTATCGTCATCCTTGCATTCCGCCGGACCGGTCATCAGATGGACCGGTTTGGAATCGATGATCCTCATGCACGCCACCGTAGTGTCGTCTCCCGGGCGGTACATATACAGCTCATCGCAGGCTTCGCAGACCGCAGTAGCCAGACGGGCTGCGGAAATGGTCTTCCCGTACTGCTTCAGGGCGTAAGCCGCAATATCTTCCCACAGCCAGCCAAAGTTCAGCAGCTGTCCTACCCCCGCATGGACCGTTCCGTCGCTCATCAGAATCAGAGCGTCTCCCTTTTTTACCTGGAAGCGGAATTCATTGATTTTTTTATCCTTAATCACCCGGATGTTCTCCGGAATGGGAACCAGCTGCCCGTTCCGAATATAAATGCACCCCGGATTGTCAAACTCCACCAGATAGGCTTCTCCGCTGTGGAATACCTGAAGAATGCTGAAGGTGGAATACGCCACCTTCCTCACCTGACAGATGGGCAGAGTATCCACTATGGTTTCCACGCACTCCTCCAGCGTGGCGCCGTTCAAAAACATGGTTCCCAGGATCTTGGAGGTAAGGGTTGCCAGAATATTGGCCTTCACTCCGCTTCCCATGCCGTCAGCCAGGATCATAATATTGGAATCCTGCGTCTGAAGAATCTCTACCTTGTCGCCGCAGAGAACCTCGCCGAACTTATTGAAGCTCTTATAGGCGACGTCCACCGTAATCCCCATCTATCGAACCTCACTTTCATTTCCGTCATCCAGCAGGGTCTTGCACAGCTTAGTCAGAGTGGTTTTCGTCTCTGCCGTCGTCTCTCCCAGCAGCCCGGCGATCTCCTGAGCCACCATCATCTGCTTGTGGATGACCTTCTGCGCCAGATCGATGGTTTCCAGCTTCGTCTCATAATCAACCCTGGCCTGATCCTCCTGCTTCGTAATATCGATAAACGTGGCCAGCACCGCATTTTCCTTCTTTATGTAAACAATATTCTGAAGCATGGTGACCCCGTACTCCGTGTACGTCACCTTTTTTCCGTGAATATTCTGATGCGTCTCCAGAACCCACTGGAAATCGGCAGGATCGATAAATTCGTAAAGATACATCTGGAGAGCTTCCTGGCGGGTTTTGCCGAAATACTTTTCTCCCACTGCGGAATACTCCAGAATCTTCATATCCTGATCCACGATCAGAACCACGTTGGGCGACGTCTCCATAACCAGATTTGCGAAAGACTCCGATTTTTCATGCATAAAGGGAATGCACATATTCAGCTCCGCCTTTTTCTGGAAAACGGCAACCGCCTTTTCCCGGCAGGTGGGGTAGCCGCAGGCTCCGCAGTTCAGCTCATCCTCCGGTCTTGTCTTTCCTGTCATGCGGAGAATATCCTGAATCTGCGCTTCCGTGGGCATGGGATCGTCGGGGGAGTGATCCTCAAAGCTCTTTGCGAAGGAAATTTCCTCTCTCACCCGGCTGATTCTGTCTCCGTCTGCCGGCTCCCGCCTGATGGTCTCCTCCATATCCAGTTTCACCTTAAATCTGGATATGGTCTCGTCATCCACCGCCGGTCCCTTAATGCAGCCTCCCGAGCAGCTGTTCATCTCAATAAAGCATCCCTTGATCTCTCCCCGAAGCATGGATCTGCACAGGTCGATACAGTTGGACAGGCCGTGCACGTAGAATTTGCGGTAGCGGTCCGTACTGTCCTCCGTGGAGATCACGGAATTTACCACTCCGTTGGTCACCGGATACAGCCGGTTCACCTTAGGATCGATCTGTTCAAATGGCTCGTCCTCACACTGCTCGATCACAATGTTTTCGTCCGCCAGCCATCTTTTAATATCGTTAAAATTCAGCACCGCATCGATCACGTCCCCGTGGCGGACGTCTTCCGATTCCTGCTTTTTGGCAATACACGGCCCCAGAAAAACCACCTTCGCCTCCGGATGCTGTTTTTTTATCATCATGCCGTGAGCGATCATAGGGGAAACCACCGGAGCCAAATAGGGCACCAGCTCCGGATAATAGATTTCAATCAGCGAATTTACGCTGGGACAGCAGGTGGTAATAATGTTTTCCATGGTTCCCTCCGCAAGAAGGGCGGCATATTCCGCCGTCACCACAGCCGCTCCCTCTGCCGTCTCTCTCACATCAAAAAATCCCAGCTGCTTCAGCGCGCTTTTTACCTGCCCGGCCGTCCGGTAGCTGAGAAGGCCCATATAGGACGGAGCCAGGGAAACAATCACCTTTTCTCCCCTCCGGATCATTCCGCGTACCAGACTCAGATCACTGTTGAGCGTCTTGGCCTCCTGCGGACAGATGTGAAGGCAGTGACCGCAGAGAATGCATTTATCCGGCATGATTTCCGCACGGCCGTCCTTGATCATAATGGCCTTCACGTCGCAGTAGCGGACGCACTTATAGCAGTGCTTACACTTTGTGGCCTTAAAATCAATAATTCCCATGGCTACATCCTCCCGAGGATCTCCTTCTCAAAGAACCCTTTTGTCTCTTCCGGCTTTACGGAGTACAGCTCTCCGTCCACAGTAACGCAGACTCCTTCCTTTACGCAGTTTCCCGAACAGAACGCGCCGTTTAAATCCACCTTGGCAGCCAGGCCGTTCTGAGCCACCAGCTCCTGCATCTGGCTGATCACCTCTCTGGAACCCTTCAAATGACATGCACTTCCTATACAGATTGTAACCCTCATACCTCTTACCTCCGAATATGTAAAATTCCCCTCAGAATTCCGGCTTTTCCGCCGGTCTCAGATAGGGATATTATCTCATATTGTGATATTTTTATCAAGTGCTGAATCCGCAAATCCTCCCGATTGCGGCCCGCAGCCGCGGCTTTCTTTCCGGTTTTGACAAGCCCACGCCCTGGTGCTATAATGCCCTTATCAAACGCAGGGCGGTCCGGCCGCTCTGCCTAAGTCAAAAAGGAGGAACATCATGAAAAAGACAACTGCATTTCTTCTGGCAGCATTGACCGCCCTTTCTCTGGCAGGCTGCGGCGGAAAAAATACCGAAACCACAGCGGCGCCGGCCGCGGAAGAAACTCAGACCTCTTCCGCAGCAGAATCCGTCTCCGAAGCGGAAACTGACGCACAGGCCGAAGACGCCATCGGAGCAAAGCCCACTGTAAGGGTAGGCTCGCTCACAGGCCCAACCTCCATGGGATTGGTCTATGTGATGGAAAAAGCCGACAACGGAGAGGCGGGGAATTATTACGAATTCAATATGGCCACCGCTGCCGACGAAATCACCGGCCTTCTGGTAAAAGGGGATCTGGACATCGCGCTGATTCCCGCAAACGTAGCCAGCGTTCTTTACAACAAGACGGAAGGCAATATCACTGTTCTGGATGTGAATACTCTGGGCGTTCTCTATGTGGTATCTGCCGATGACTCCATTCAGTCCATGACAGACCTGAAGGGAAAAACCGTATATATGACCGGTATGGGAACCACTCCAGACTACGTGATGCAGTACCTGCTGAAGGCAAACGGCCTGTCTGAGGATGACGTAACGCTGGAATACAAAACCGAAGCGGCGGAAGTGGCCGCTGTCCTGAAGGAAACTCCCGACGCCATCGGTCTGCTGCCCCAGCCCTTCGTAACCGCCGCCATGGCCCAGAACGATCAGCTGAAAATGGTGCTTGATCTCACCGCCGAGTGGAACAAGGTTCAGGAGCAGGCCGGCGGAAGCACCCTGCTTACGGGAGTTACCGTAGTCCGCACCGACTTTCTGGAGGAAAACAAGGATGCGGTGGATACCTTCCTGAAGGAGCACGAAGAATCTGCTCTGGCAGTAAATGAAAACCTGGATGAGGCAGCTCAGATGGTAGCTGACCTGGGCATTATTGAAAAAGCCGCGGTCGCAAAAAAAGCCATCCCCTACTGCAACATCACCTGTCTGACGGGAGAGGAAATGAAAACGGCCCTCAGCGGATATCTGCAGGTACTCTATGATCAGGATCCTTCTTCCGTCGGCGGAAGTCTGCCGGGAGATGATTTCTACTACATTCCCTGATCATCTCCGTCCAAACCGGTGTTCTGCCTGCCGGATCGTCCGGCAGGCAGGAAAAACGGCTGGGGAAGGGCCGTAATCCGGCATTTCCCCAGCCGTTTTTCTTTTGTCTTTCAGAAAGGTCATATATGCGATACCCACTCTGGCTAAAAAAATGTTTCGTTCTTCTGTTCTGGCTGGCCCTGTGGCAGGCTGCGGCGGCAGCCGTGGGCAATTCCATTCTTCTGGTAGGGCCGGCCGATGTGGTCATAACCCTTTTTTCCCAGGCGGTCACTCCTGATTTCTGGCGTTCCATACTCGGTTCCTTTTCAAAAATCAGCCTGGGATTTTTTCTGGCTTTCTGTGCCGGAATTCTTCTGGGAGCCGCCGCCCTGCGCTTTTCCCCGGCAGAGGCGCTTATGGCCCCTCTCATTGCCCTGATGAAATCTGTTCCGGTGGCTTCTTTTGTGATTCTGGCACTGATCTGGATGGGTTCGGACAATCTGTGCATTTTCATTTCCTTCCTGGTGGTCCTTCCCATCATTTATGTGAACACCCTGGCAGGGCTGCGCAGCACAGACCGCCGGCTGCTGGAAATGGCCGAAGTTTTCCGTATTCCCGTCTGGCGCAGAATCCGTTATCTGTACATTCCCGCCCTGCTGCCGCATTTAAGAGAGGGCTGCCGCATCGCTCTGGGAATGAGCTGGAAATCAGGAGTCGCCGCTGAGGTTATCGGAACTCCCAAATGGTCTGTGGGCAGGCAGCTTTACCTTTCCAAAACATGGCTGGATACGGCAAACCTGTTCGCATGGACCGTTGTTATCATTGCCGTCAGCACATTATTTGAAAAAATGTTCCTTTTTCTGCTGAGCAGAGTTCCTCACGGCGCCGATCGAAAGGAGAGTGAATCATGATCCTCATTGCCATAGAACAGCTGTGCAAGTCCTACGGTTCCCTGAAAGTGCTGGACAGCCTGTCCCTCCGGCTTTCTTCTCAGTCCGTCTGCTGCCTTATGAGCCCTTCCGGCACGGGAAAAACCACTCTTCTCCGCCTGATTATGGGGCTGGAAGCTCCTGACAGCGGCAGCATCACTTTCAGCGGTACCGGGCAGCCGCCCCGTTTCTCTGCCGTTTTCCAGGAAAACCGTCTCTGTGAGGCTTTCTCTCCTGCAGACAACATCCGCCTGGCCGTGGGCCGCACGCTCTCTCACTCTCATATTTCCCGGGAGCTGTCTCTTATTCTTCCGGAAGAATCCATCTCCCGTCCCGTTTTTACTCTCAGCGGAGGAATGAAACGCCGCACGGCCATCTGCCGCGCCATGCTTTCCCCCTCCGACATTGTGATTATGGACGAGCCCTTTACAGGGCTGGACGAGGAGACCAAGCTGCGGACCATTGCCTATATAAAAAGCAGACTGAATAACCGTCTGCTTCTGCTCTCCACCCATCAGGAGGAGGATGTATCTCTTTTTGAAGGGAAACGCATTCTTCTTTCCTCCGCCGGTTGACCCGGCGGAGTTTTTTTCTCTACTTTGCCAGTTCTTCTTCCGTCACCAGCCCGTTGTCCAGCAGGAACTGCCGTCCTACCTCGGCCCGGTCCTCTCCCAGCTCCACTACCCGGTAGTTCATGCTCTGCATGGTTTCATCATCGATAAAATCATCCAGGCAGGACAGAACCTCCGCAATCTCCGGATACTTTTCCAGAGTCTTCTCGTTTACAATCGGAAGCATGAAATAGGGCGGGAAGAAATTGCGGTCGTCTTCCAGCAGTACCAGATCATATTTCTGCAGCAGTCCGTCCGTGGAGAACGCCGTAATCACATCCACCTCTCCCGAGGTAATGGCCGTATACATCAGCGTTCCTGAAAAATTGTGAACAGATTTGAATTTCAGGCCGTAAATCTTCTCAATTCCCGGCAGTCCGTCCTCTCTCACAGAGAACTCCGGAGAGCAGCCGAGGCGCAGCTGGCCGTTTACGTTGATCAAATCCGATACCGTTTTCAGGTTATACTTGTCCGCCGTCTCCCTGGACACTGCCAGCACATAGGTATTGTTAAAGCCGAAATTATTCAGCGTATCGATTCCGTACTCTTCCTTCAGTCCTTTTGAGACCGCCTCATAGGTCTCCTCCTTGGTCATTCCAGGATTAGCCTCCTGCCCCAGCACAGCCGTATACACCGTTCCGGTATATTCCGGATACAGGTCAATTTCTCCCTGATCCAGGGCGTCAAAAGCAATCATGGTTCCGCCCAGGGACATCTTCCGCTCCACCTTCAGATCGGTTTTTGCCTCAATCAGGTCTGCCATCATATTTCCGATGATCACGCTTTCGCACCCTTCCTTCGAGCCGATGCGCAGATCCGGCTTCTCCGCGAAATACTGTCCGACCATCATGACCACGGCAGCACACAGCAGCGCGGACACCGCCGCCAGCGTTATCTTCCGCTCCCGGCGCTCATGCTGCTCTCTCTCCGGAGTCAGCTGGGAAGCGGACAGCCGCAGAGCGATGGGCGTCACAGCCCGCTCAACCCTGGCCATTACAAAATCCATGAGGAGGGCCAGAATACAGGCGGGAATGGCTCCGGCCAGGATCATGCTGGAATTATCCGTCTGGATGCCGCTGATCACCAGCGTGCCCAGTCCGCCTGCCCCGATGTACGCCGCGATGGTCATCAGACCCACAGCCGTTACGCTGGAGATCCGGATACCGGCCATAATCACCGGAAGGGCCAGCGGCAGCTTTACCTTGAACAAAACCTGGCGCCTGGTCATGCCGATTCCTTTTGCCGCCTCAATGGCGTCGGGATTAATGTTGGCCAGACCGGCACAGGTATTTTTCAGAATGGGAAGCAGCGAATACAGCACCACCATAAATACCGCCGTATTCGCGCCGATTCCCATATAGGGAACCAGAAAGCCCAGAATCGCCAGGCTGGGAATCGCCTGCACCACATTGGCCAGACCCAGCACAGGCTTCTGCGCCTTTACCTTATCTGCAATGAGGATTCCCACAGGAATGCCGATCACAATAGCCATGGCCACAGACAGAATCGACAGCCGAATATGGCTCATCAGCAGCTCTCCCACATATTCATGCTGCTGAGAAAGATAACTCAGTAATCCGCTCATGCCTCCACCTCCTCTAACTGTCCCATCATCTCATCGCTGAGGAACTGGTTTGACAATGCCGTCACCAGGCTGGTATTGGTCACCAGTCCCCGCAAAACATTTTCCCTGTCCACCACCGGAATGCTGGCGATATCGTATCTGCGCACCATCTGGAGCAGCTCTACCACAGATGTTTCCGGTCTGGCCGTATGCTTCGGCTCCACCATCACCTGCTCCACGGGAGACTCTCTGTCCGCTGCCTTCAGAATATGGGCTGCGCGGACCACTCCCACCAGCCGTCCCATCTGGTCCACTACCATCAGGCTGTTGACCTTCTGCAGACGCATTTTTTCCATACATTTGAACATGGGAATATCCGGCTCCGTTGTGGCCGGCGACGTGATCATAATGTCATCGGCACGGATATACTCCGGATTGGACCAGATCCGATTCTTTCCCACAAATTCACTTACAAAACCGTGAGCCGGATTTTTAAGGATTTCCTCCGGCTTGTCATACTGCAGAATGTCTCCCTGATACATAATGCAGATCCGGTCTGCGATTTTCACCGCCTCATCCATATCATGCGTAACGAAAACGATGGTCTTTTTCATTCTGGTCTGCAGGCTTACCAGCGCATCCTGCAGTCCCGATCTGGTAATGGGATCCAAAGCCGAAAACGGCTCATCCATCAGAATAATATCCGGATTCGTGGCAAAGGCTCTGGCCACGCCGATTCTCTGCAGCTGCCCGCCGGAAAGCTGGATGGGATAGCGGTCCAGAAACTGTTCCGGATCCAGATCCACCATCTTCATCAGCCGCTGCGTATTCTGCCAGATTTCCGAAGGCGGCTTTTTCTCCAGGCGCGGAATCACTTCTATGTTCTGTCTCACCGTCATATGGGGAAACAGTCCGGTCTGCTGAATCACATACCCCATGGACCGCCGCAGAGCAATGGGATCCTTATCCATAATGTTTTCTCCGTTAATCAGGATTTCTCCCTCCGTAGGCTCGATCAGGCGGTTGATCATCTTCAGTGTGGTCGTCTTTCCGCATCCGGACGGACCGATTAAAACTACGATCTCCCCGTCATAGATGGTAAAATTAATGTTTCGCAGTACATCATTATTTTTATATGCTTTTGAAACATTGCGAAATTCAATCATATAAGTCCTCCTTTCCATCAGGCATCCCCTACAGCTGCAAAGCTTCACCGGACCGGCGGATTTTCTCATTTCCTTACTCCAAAACCACGGCGGCTGCGCGCCGTCCCAATCCCGTTCTGCCCTTCCGATGTCCGCGTATTGTAACTATTATACAATAAATAGTCAATAAAAGCAAAATGTTTTTTGCAAAAATATATATATTCCGGATATTTTTAATAATTTATTTCATATTTGTTAAATTGACATACTTTTTCGACTTTTCTGTCGAAAAAAGCCCCCGAGGGAAATTCCTTTCGGAATATCTCTCGGGGGCTTTCCCGCCTTCGCTGATTAATCCAGCTCCAGTTTTCCCGTATATAACTGATAATAAATTCCATGTTCCTTGATCAGCTCGTCATGGCTTCCTCTCTCCACGATTCTTCCGTGATCCAGCACCATGATGGCGTCGCTGTTGCGGATGGTGGACAGACGATGGGCGATAACGAATACCGTTCTGCCCTTCATCAGGTTATCCATGCCCTGCTGAACAATGCTCTCCGTTCTCGTATCAATGCTGGACGTAGCTTCATCCAGAATCAATACCGGCGGATCGGCCACGGCGGCACGGGCAATGGCCAGCAGCTGACGCTGTCCCTGGGACAGCTCCTCGCCGTCGCTGGTAAGCATGGTCTGATAGCCGTCCGGCAGCATGCGGATAAACTGATCCGCATGAGCCAGTCTGGCTGCCGCATAGATCTCCTCATCCGTGGCATCCAGCTTTCCGTAGCGGATATTGTCCATGATCGTGCCGGTAAACAGATGGGTATCCTGCAGCACGATGCCCAGAGAGCGGCGCAGATCTGCCTTTTTGATCTTGTTGATGTTGATGCCGTCATAACGGATTTTTCCGTCCTGAACGTCATAGAAACGGTTGATCAGGTTGGTAATCGTAGTCTTTCCCGCACCGGTGGAGCCCACGAAAGCCAGCTTCTGTCCCGGCTTCGCATACAGAGTCAGATCGTGCAGAACCATTTTCTCCGGAGTGTAGCCAAAGGACATATCGTAGAAGCGCACATCGCCTTTCAGCTCCGTGTAAGTAACGGTTCCGTCCTGATGGGGATGCCTCCAGGCCCACAGGCCGGTTCTCTCCCTGCATTCCTGAATCTCTCCGTTTTCATCTCTTTTGGCATTAACCAGAGTCACGTAGCCGTCATCCACCTCCGGCGTCTCATCCATCAGGCCGAAGATTCTCTCCGCGCCGGCCAGAGCCATGATAATGGAGTTAAACTGCTGAGCTACCTGCATAAAGGGCTGAGTAAAGCTCTTGGTAAACTGCAGGTAAGAAGCCATTACGCCCAGGGTGATTCCGCCCACTCCGATAATGGACAGGAAGCCTCCCAGCACAGCAGTCAGCACAAACAGCATATTGCCGATATTTCCTACCACAGGCCCCATAATGCTGGCAAAGGTATTGGCATTGGCAGCGCTGTCAAACAGCTTTTCATTCAGCCGGTCAAATTCTTCTTCCGCCACTTTTTCATGGTTGAAGATTTTGATAACCCTCTGGCCGCTCATATGCTCTTCCACAAAGCCGGTTACGTTAGCCAGATCCATCTGCTGGCGGACGAAGTATTTTCCGCTGTTTCCGCCGATTTTCCTGGTCACTGCCAGCATAAGCAGGATCATGAGCACAGCCAGAATCGTCAGAAGAGGGCTGAGGGAAACCATGGCGATAAAGGTAACCACAATGGTCAGAGAAGACATGAGCACCTGCGGAATGGACTGGTTGATCATCTGTCTCAGCGTATCCGTATCGTTGGTGTAAAGGCTCATAATGGAGCCGTTGGTATGCTGGTCAAAATACCGGATAGGAAGCGTCTGCATGTGTTCAAACATTTCATCGCGGATGGTCTTCAGCACTCCCTGGCCGATGCTCACCATCAGTCTGGTATAGCAGAAGGTGGAAAGCACTCCCAGCAGGAAAATGGTTCCCAGCAGAGACAGCGCCTTATAAAGCCCCGTAAAGTCCGGATTCTCATGGCCGATGAGGGGAACGATATAGCCGTCCAGCAGAAACTTCAAGGACAGGGATACGGAAATAGACGCAATGGAGCTCATCAGGATGCAGCAGCATACGAATATGAACTTTCCTTTATAATCTCTGGTCACATAGCCCAGGAGCCGTTTGGCCGTTTTCAGGGTGTTCTTCGTTACGGTCGGTCTTTTATTGTTTTCACTCATCCTCGCCGCCTCCTTTCACCTGGGATTCATATACCTCACGGTAGATGGCATTGTTCTTCAGCAGCTCCTCCGAAGTTCCGATGCCGTTGATCTTTCCGTCTTCCATTACAATGATCATATCCGCGTCTTCCACAGAGGAAACTCTCTGAGCGATAATGATCTTTGTGGTATCGGGAATTTCTTCCCGGAAGGCCTTACGGATCAGCGCATCGGTTTTTGTATCCACGGCGCTGGTGGAATCGTCCAGAATCAGCACCTTCGGTTTCTTTAACAGCGCTCTGGCAATGCAGAGTCTCTGCTTCTGACCTCCGGACACGTTGTTTCCGCCTTCCACAATCATCGTTTCATAGCCGTCAGGGAACTCTCTGATAAAGCCGTCGGCCTGAGCCAGCTGACACACTCTCTGCACTTCCTCATCGGTGGCATGCTCATCGCCCCAGCGGATATTTTCATAAATGCTTCCCGTAAACAGCACGTTTTTCTGAAGCACCATGGAAACCTGATCGCGGAGGGCCTCCAGCTCGTAACGGCGCACGTCGATTCCTCCTACCTTCACGGAACCGCCCGTAACGTCATACAGCCTGGGAATCAGATTTACCAGAGACGTTTTGGCGCTTCCCGTTCCTCCGATAATTCCCACGGTCTGACCGGATTTTATGTGAAGGTTGATTTTCTTCAAGGCAAGCGCTCCGCCCTCACCTGCATAGCTGAAATCCACATCCTCAAAATCGATGCTTCCGTCCGGCACGCTCCGGATGGCGTCTTCCGGATCCTGCATCTCCGGCACCTCGCTGAGAACCTCTAAAATACGGTCCGTAGATGCCTCTGCGATCATAATCATAACAAATACGAAGGTTACCATCATCAGGGACATGAGAATGGACAGGGCGTAAACGATTACGCTGGTCAGCTCTCCCACTTCCATGGTACCGCGGACAATGCTCTCTCCGCCTACCAGAACCATGATAATGATTACGCTGTACAGAGTGAACTGCATGGTGGGAGAGTTCCAGGCCACAATCTTCTCCGCTCTGGTAAACAGCTCATACACTACGCCGGAAATCCCGTGGAACTTCCGAATTTCAAAATCCTCTCTCACGTAGGCCTTCACCACGCGGGCAGCGTTTACATTCTCCTGTACGCTGTTGTTCAGCACATCGTACTCGTCAAATACCTGCACGAAATGGGGGTGGGCCTTCTTTGCAATAAACATCAGGATTCCGCCCAGAATGGGGATCAGCACCAGCATCACCAGCGCGATTTTCACGTTAATGGTGAGGATCATGATCAGAGACAGAACGATCATCACCGGCGCGCGGAACAGAAGGCGGATACTCATCATATATGCCATCTGCACGTTGGTAATATCTGTTGTCAGTCTGGTCACCAGGCTGGGTGTGGAAAAATGGTCGATGTTTTTAAATGAAAAATTCTGAATTTTATAGAAAATGTCATGGCGCAGGTTTTTGGCGTAGCCCGCCGCAGCTCTGGCCGCATAATTTCCCGCCTTTACGCCGAAAAACAAAGCGATCATTGCCATCACTACCAGGATCACTCCCATTTTAATAATGTAGGGCAGATCCTGTCCTTGGATTCCCACATCAATGATTTTCGCCATCTGCAGAGGAATCAGCACTTCCATCAGCACCTCAAGGATAACGAACACGGGAGCTAATATGGATTCTCGCTTGTATTCTCTGATTGATTGAAATAGCTTTCTGTTCATTGTCTCCTCCTTATTACTTTTTTACCACTTTTTCATCGCCGGAAAGGTTCTCCGACATTTTCTTCAGCACACGGATGCAGGTCTGAAACTCTTCCCTGCTGATCCCCTCCGCCATTCTCGTCTCCAGCACGCGGATGGTCTCCAGAACTTCGCTTCTTAAAGCGATGGACTTTTCCGTAGGCACGATCTTTTTCAGTCTGGCGTCCCTTTCCACACTCTCCCTATGAATAAAACCGTTCTTTTCCATCAGCTTCAGGATTCCGGTAGCTGTAGAACGCCGGATATGAAATTTCTCCTCCACGTCCTTCTGGTAAATCTCCCCGTCCATAGTCGCCAGAAGAATAAAATTCAGTACCCGTCTCTGTACGTTTGTCAACCCGCTGTCCCCTTCTTCCACCAGGGGAAACTGCCGCTTAAACTGCTTGGAGATCATATCGATCAGTCCCACCACATCTTTGCAGCAAACAGCGCTCCCCTCCGCCTCCGTCCGCCGGTCCATATTCTCACCTCCACACTGTTTCATTCGCATCCGAACTGTTCGGTTCATAATTGTTCGGTTCATAATTGTTCATCACCTAACAAGAGATCAGTATACCCGGTTTGTTTTTTTTTGTCAACACCGATTTCCCGTCTTTTTTCAAAGTTTGCTTTTTGCTCTCCGCCCCCTGTATTTCCCCGGAAAATCACGAAGTATTTGCATTATTTTCCTTTTTTATATAGAATAGAGGAGGAAATTTCCGCCGCCTCCCATATGGGCGGCGTGTGCCATAAGAAAGGAGTATACTATGGGATGGTTTCAAAAAGATAAAAAGAATCCTCCGGAGGCCGTAAACGGACAGGAAACCGCAGGACTGAACGTCTTTTCCGCTGAGAATGGAGACGGAGCTCTTGCCGAACGTCTGAACGCCTTATTCCGGGATCAGTCCTCCTCCAAGGGCGTGGTGATGAAGATTCACCTGGAAAACTTCAGACAGCTCAATGATATCCTGGGATACGGCTACTGCCAGGAGCTGCTTGCCCAGATCATTTCCTATCTGGAGAAGGAATCCGGCTGTCCTGTCTACCGCTATATCGGCGTGGAGTTTCTCATCTTTCTGGAGAAATTTTCCGTCACGGAAGCTTCCGACCTGGCAGAGGACATTCTGGCCCAGTTCGATCATGTGTGGAAGGTAAACGGAACCGACTGCCTGTGCAGCGCCCAGCTGGGTCTCTGCCCCTATCCGGGGTACGCCTCCACTCCGGAAGAACTGATGAAGCTTCTGGATATGGCCTTATCCAAGGCTGCCGACCTGGGGCCCAACCAGTATCTGGTCTATGACAGCCAGATGCAGGCGGCTTTTCTCCGCAGACAGACCATCGCTCAGCATCTTCAGTATGCCATTGAGCGCCATGAGATCGAAGTCCGCTACCGCCCCACTTACAATATTGAAACGCAGCGTTTCTCCCGCGCAGAATATTATATGCGGATTTTCATTCCCGGCATCGGCCTGGTAGGCTCCCAGGAGTTTCTCCCCATTGCAGAAGACTCCGGACAGATCCGGGCAGTGGAATACTACGCTCTGGACCGGGCCGGAGCCTGCGTGCGCCGGCTTTTGGACGAGGGAAGGGAATTTGATTCCATCGCCCTTCCCGTTTCCTCCGTTCTCTTCCTTCAGGAGGATTTTACGGAAAAAATTGCGGGGCTGATGGAAACCTATCAGATTCCTGCCGGAAAGCTGGCCGTGGAGCTGCAGGAGGATATTTTCTCCATGGGCTCTCTGTCCACCCAGACCACCCTTCAGGAGCTGTCCTCCATGGGAGTAGAGCTGATCCTGAACCATTTCGGCTCCGGTCTTTCCAGCATCGCAGGCATTCTGGATCTTTCCGTCAACACCCTGAAGCTGGACCGGATGTTCATCTGGCAGCTGGAGACCAACCCCAAAGCCGCAGCGGTGATCAGCGGCCTGATCCGCATTGCCAAGGAGCTGGGTCTGAATATTATTGCGGAAGGTGTGGAGACCCAGAATCAGCTGGATGTGCTCAACGGCTCCGGCTGTACCTTCCAGCAGGGCTTCTATTACTCTCCCACATTGGAGGAAGACATTCTGGCCAAGGTTCTCGGCCAGGATTTAAGCAGCTCCTGCCAGATCATCGAACAGGAAAAGCTGAAAATGAAACAGTAAATTTTTTCACGAAAAAACGGCCTCTCCGGGAATCTTCCCGGGGAAGCCGTTTTCTCTATATCTTTCCGGTCTTTATCCCTCCATCACCTCTTTATAGGAGGCGTGCTTCTCCAGCGCTTCCGTAATCCTTGCCATCATGGACGTATCCCCCAGAAGCACCGCTCCGCAAAGTCTGTCATTGAGGAAGTAGTACTTTCTGTACTGTTTCCGCCCCATATCCCGGAACTCTGCCGTTTTGTAAAGGAGGTTGGAATTCTTGCCGCAGTCTCCGGCCGCATATAATTCCGTGTTCAGCCCATGGAATGTCAAAGCTGCCGGCACCGCCCGATACTCTGCCTCCTCTCCTGCCGCATTGGCTCCCGCCGTCTTTCCCTGCTCCACTGCCTCAGGCCAGATGGCGTAATTCATTCCTTCGTATTCCGCGCAGTCTCCGCAGGCGTACACGTCCTGCAGACTGGTTTCCATCCGCTCGTTTACCACAACGGCACGGCCGATCTCAAGTCCCATTTCCTTTGCCAGCCCTACGTTAGCCCTCACGCCGGCAGAGATAATCACCAGATCCGCCGGGAATTCCCTGCCGTCCGCCAGAGCTACTCCCGTCACCTGCTCCTCTCCCGCAATAGCGGAAATCGTCACGCCCGTATGAATGGCCACTCCGTTTTCTCCTGCGATCTGCTGCAGCAGTTCTCCGAAATCCCTGTCCAGCTGCCGTCCCATAAGCATGGGAGCCGCCTCCAGAACCGTCACCGCCATGCCCGCCTTCTTTAACTCCCAGGCTGCCTCCAGTCCCAGCACACCGCCGCCGATTACCACAGCCTTCTTTCCTTCGCCCATGAGCGCCTCCAGACGTCTTACGTCATCCAGGCGGCGGATCGCCACCACCTGGGGAAGCCCGCTTCCCTTAATGGGCGGAATGAAGCACTCGCTTCCCAGAGCATAGATCAGCTTTGTAAAGTACAGCCTTCCTCCGTCGTCCAGCAGCACCTCTCTGGCGTTCATATCCACCGCCTTCACCGTCCGCCCCAGCATCTGGTACACCCGGTTCTCTTCATACCAGCTGCTGTCCGCTATGGCAATCTGATCGGCCTCCAGACCGGACACAATGGCTGTGGTAAGCCTGGGACGGTTGTAAGCCGGATACGGTTCATTGGAAACCATCACAATGCTTCCCGTCCTGTCTCTCTCTCTGATCGCCTTCGCAGCATTGAAGCCTGCCGCTCCGTTTCCTAAAATAAGATAAAAGTTCTTCGTATTGTTCACAAAATCTGTCCCGCCGTCTTCTGCCGGAACAAAATTTTCCTTTCCCACTCCGCACACCGGGCAGATCTCCAGGGATGCGTCAAAGATTTCTCCGCACACCAGGCATTTCACCAGCTTTCTTCCGCCCTTTTCCGAAGCGGGAAGCTCAGGCTTCTTATTCAGCACCGTGCAGCCGAAGCGGTAGCCGTACTCATAGGCCCCCACCAGATCCGATTCGCTGGGTTTAAAGCGCACCCGATAGCTGTCCGCCGTTTTCATGCGCAGCTGCTTCAGCCTTTCCATAATATGGGGAACGCCCTCTCCGCTCCAGCCGTAGCTTCCGAACGCTCCCGCATATTTGCCTCCGTGAGTCGCCGGGAACATATCCAGAGTCAGCTCCCAGATCGGACGCAGCGCCTCTCCCACGATGGTGGGAGTACCCAG
>CALWEP010000033.1 GCA_944377325.1 uncultured Lachnospiraceae bacterium | reverse complement strand
TCTGGTTCTCCGCCACCGCATCCTCCAGATCCAGCATGATGGAATCGGGCTTATAAATATAGGGATCCTTAATCAGGCCCGGTTTCTGGCAGTTTAAGAACATCATGGATCTTCTCAGTCTTTTTTTATTCGGATGAATCATTTGATCACACCTCCCCACGGAAGATTTTCCGTAATATCGTTGGAGCGGTAAACGGCGCACTCCACTCTCGCCTTCAGGGTACAGTCAAGGGCTCCCTTGTCCACTACCTTTACCTTGCCGTCTTTCACTTCCAGACGGTCCAGGGTTTCCAGAATCACCTTGCGGCTCTGTTTTCCGTACTGGTTGATCACGCTGCTTTCGATGGAAAGCTCGATTCCGTCCGTTCCCGGCTCCACAGTCACCTGAGCATCGCTGGACTCCAGCGTGCCGGCCATCGCCGCCTTCTTAATTTCCATGTTGACCCTCCTTGATACGTTCTTTTTCTTCTGATTTTATGGTATCACCCGGCGGAGAAAATATCCAATACTTATCTCTTTATAGGCCACATAACTTCACTCTTATGTACAAAAAACAGGCTGTTTTCCCTCAAAAAATAGAGTAGATAAACAAAAGGCGGTATGATAAAATAGTGGAATCAAGCCATATGACGTTTATATGAAAGGATCAGCCTATGAATGATAAACATATTCAGTCCATTCTGGCTGTTTTAAAGGAAGGCAGCATAACCAACGCAGCCAAAAAGCTGTATGTTTCCCAACCCTCCTTAAGCCAGATGATCAAGGCGGCAGAGTCCAATCTGGGGGCTCCCATCTTTGATCGGACCACAGACCCCATTACCCTGACCGCTGCCGGACGGCTCTACGTGGACGCCGCCCGCCAGGTTCTTACCATCAATACCAATCTGGAAAAACAGATTCAGGAACTGCAGCACGAAGACTTCGGCGTGATCCGTCTGGGACTTCCGGTGCAGCGGGCTCTGGAGATCCTTCCGGAGCTCTATCCCCGTTTTATCCGCCGATTCCCCCATGTGTCTCTGGAGCTTCTGGAGCAGGGCTCCGGCGGAGTGGAGAAAAATCTTCTGGGCGGCACCATTGACATCGCCTGTCTGACCACCACTCCCCGTCATGAGGATCTGGTTTATGACCTGATCTGCCATGAGAATCCGGTTCTTCTCGTAAATAAACATACGGAGCTGGCCGGACGCATTGCCCCCGGTACGCCCATTGACGTGCTGGAAGCCTCTCAGGAGCTTTTTATCTGCATCAAAAAAGGTCACTCCATCCGAACTCTGCAGGATTCCCTTTTTATTTCCAGAGAATTTTCTCCCCGAATCGGCCTGGAAACGGGAAGCATTGAAGTGGCAAAGCGGATCGTCGCTTCCACTCAGGCCGTAATGATCTGTCCGGACGTATATACGGATGGCGGAGACGAAGGATATTTCATCTATCCCATCCTGGGCATTGAAAATACAAGGCATTTTTACGCCTGCTACCGAAAGGATCTCTATCTCACCCGATATATGAGAGGATTTTTGGAGCTTCTCCACAGCTTAAACGGAAAAGAGTCTGAGAAAGGAGACTGTGAATATGGAACCGTACCAGAAGAAAACTGACGGAAACGAGGCAGACAGCGCCGGCTGCACCCGGGAAGTCACCCTTCCGGAAATGCTGGATGCCAGGGAGCGGCGCGCAGTCATGCAGCAGGAGCTGCTTTCCGCCTGCAGCCTGCCCCTGATCTCCTTCACCATGAACATTCCCGGCCCCGTAAAGCTCCTCCCGCATGTTGTCCAGGCTTTTGAGGACGGCTGCTCAGCGATGGAAGCGCTTCTGAAAGAAAATGGAATTTCTGTCTCCCGCAGGGAGATCATCCGGGAAAAAACCGGCTGGGAAGCCTTTTACTGCGCCGCCTCCGACCCGGAATCCTTAAAAAAACTTGCAGCCGTTATCGAGGACGGCAGTCCGGTGGGCCGTCTTTATGATATTGACATCATCCGCCCCGACGGTTCCAAAGTTTCCCGAGAGGATTTGGGACTGCCGCCCCGCCGCTGCCTTCTCTGTGCGGAACCGGCCCATGCCTGTTCCAGAAGCCGGCGCCATTCCGTCCAGGAGCTCACTGCCGAAATCGGGCGGATTCTCCAGGAGAGGTACGGAGCATGAGCGGCGGGAATCCTTTGGCTTCACAGGAAATTTCCCGGTTCTTTTCCCAGGCCTGCCGAACTGCCCTGATCCGTGAGGTGGAAACCACGCCCAAGCCCGGCCTGGTAGACCTCCGTGACACAGGCTCTCATAAAGACATGGACTGCCGTACTTTCCGAAACAGCGCCGACGCCGTCTCACCCTTTCTGGGAGAAATGGCTCTGTCGGGATACGAATGGCCGGGACCTCTCCCCCTTCTTTTTCCCCATATCCGGCCCATCGGAGTGGAGGCGGAGAGACGGATGCTGCAGGTCACCGCAGGCGTCAATACCCACAAAGGAGCCATATTTTCCATGGGGATTCTGGCTGCGGCCGCAGGCTGGTCCCTAAAGCGTACCGGACGCTTTCTGGCCGAAGAGATCCTGGAGGCCGCAGGCCTTATGACAGAAACGGCCATGGAACGGGAGCTGGGACAGCTGGCGGAGCAGATCCGCCGGAAGGAGGAAGCTCACATTCCTCTCTCCCACGGAGAGCGGCTGTTTTCCCTCTCCGGCTGCGCAGGCATCCGGAAAGAGGCAGGCTCCGGCTTTCCCTCCATCCGTTTTCTTTCTCTTCCCGTCATGCGGGAAGGCCTGAGAGCCGGCCGCGACCGGAATCTGGTGCAGCTTCAGGCTCTTCTCGCCCTGATGGCTCATGTGGAAGACACCAATATTCTTGCGCGTTCGGACAGGGCCACCCTGGAGCAGGCGCAGCGCTCCGCCGCCCGGCTCCTGGAAGCGGGAGGCGCCTACGGCCAGGACGGCCTTCTGCGTCTTGCTGAAATGAACCGGGAATTTGTTCTCCTAAACATCAGCCCGGGAGGCTGCGCCGATCTTCTGGCCGATACCATTCTTCTGACGGATCTGGAGCAGTCCCATTTTCCCCTTTTCCCCGTCTCCGATCTGTGATATACTTAACCCTGCGGCCCGGCCCCTGACGGCCGGGCCTAAATTTACACAAGGAGGAATGTTCCATGGCATTTGACGGCATCGTCATTGCAAATCTCGTCCGTGATTTCAGGCAGTCTTTAGAGGGCGGCAAAGTTTCCAAAATCGCGCAGCCGGAAAAAGACGAACTGCTCTTTACCATAAAAAACCAAAAAAATACTTACCGGCTCCTGATGTCGGCCAGCGCCAGCCTGCCCCTGATCTATTTCACGGAAGCCAACAAGCCCAGCCCACTGACCGCTCCCAATTTCTGTATGCTCCTGCGCAAGCACATCGGCAGCGCCCGTCTTGTCTCCGTATCCCAGCCCGGTCTGGAGCGGGTCATCCAATTTGAATTCGAGCATCTGGACGAACTGGGAGATCTCTGCCGCAAAAAACTTATGGTAGAGATTATGGGCAAGCACAGCAACATTATTTTCTGCAGAGAGGACGGAACGATTCTGGACAGCATCAAGCATGTATCCGCCCAGCTCAGCTCTGTCCGGGAGGTTCTTCCCGGGCGGCCCTACTTCATTCCTATGACGGTGGAGAAGGCGGACCCCTTATCGGTTTCGGAGGAAGATTTCCGAACAATTCTCTGCTCCTGTCCCGTTCCCGTACAGAAGGCCCTTTATCAGAAGCTCACCGGGCTGAGCCCCATTATGGGAACGGAGATCTGCCATCTGGCTTCCATTGACGGGGATCTCCCCGCTTCTATGCTGAATGATCCGGAAATGACCCATCT
>CALWEP010000032.1 GCA_944377325.1 uncultured Lachnospiraceae bacterium | reverse complement strand
AAGGTTTCTATATCTTCTAAATTCAACTATCGTCTTATTGTCATGTCCATTCCCTGTTGATCTAACATATGTTCGATCAGCAGGGTTTCTTTTCCCCCTTATCCAAAATCGGAATTTCCTATAAAGTGAAAAGAGGGGCGCCGTGACGTTTCCGTCATGGCGTCCCTTTCATAAGCTGCGGCTCTTTTTTCAGTCCGTCTCCACTTTTTTCCCTTCATAATACAGTTCTTTCGTCTCCGGATCCTTGGAGAATTTCACAAACCATTCTGTCCATGCCATCTCGCACTCGGAAGGCCAGATCGCGTGTGCCTTGGTAGCCGCCTCCACGCACCGCAGCAGCGGAACCCCGCTCTTTGTCCGAAAAATGTAATTGGTGAACAGGCCGTCCCGGAAGCTGAATTTATCTCCGCTTCCCGCGTAAGTATAACCGTCCCATCCGGGTTCCAGGCCGAAACGGCTGCACCAGTGATCCACCAGATATTTGGCGTCGGGAGTGCCGTATCCCCCTTTAAACATATTGTCCTCCAGCCCCAGGTTGGTCATCACCGGAATAATGGATCCGTCCACAGGCGGATTGGGATTTTCCGATTCAATATCGATGCATTTCGCCGATACGGGGGCCACCGCGGCAAAATAGTCCGGGCGGTACGCCGCGCAGGCCCAGGACATCATTCCTCCTGACGACTGTCCGCTGGCATAGATCCTGCTTTTATCCACAGAATAATTTTCTGTCAGCCAGTTATACAGATAATCCACAAACAGCATATCCGCCGGCCGGTCTTTCCGGGGATTTCCCGTATTCCACATGCTGCGGAACATCTCGTTGGTGACCATGCCGCTCACCCGGCGGACTCTGTTGGGAACAGAAGCTCCCGGGCAGATGATAAGAAAGCCGTATTTTTCCGCCACGCAGGCCCATCCGGACCGGTCCGCTATTTCATCGCTGCTGCCGCCTGCGCCGTGGAAAACGAATACTGCCGGCAGCGGCCTGGAACAGTCCGCCGTCTCCGGCACATATACCCACCATTCTCTCCGGTAGGAATCGGAACCGTCCCCAAAAAAGCCTCCGGCTACCTTGGCTGAAAACTTCTTAAAGCCTCTGCTTACAATGCTTTCGTTATAGCGGAGCGCTCCGTTTCCGTTTCCGGGATAGCGGTACACCCCCCGGAACACCCGGTCATATACGGCAGCCGCATAGGAATATCCCATACATTCCTCCCAGCTTTTCCGGTCAAATACTACCTTTGCGCACCAATGCTCGTCCATGGTGCCTCCTTTTTCCGGATTCCAGATGGTTCTTCCCTCTCCGTCTTTCTCTCCCTCTCCGCTGTGGTCTGCCCTGCGGTAAAAGCTGATCATACGCTCCACATTTTCGTTCTGATCCGGCGCAGAAATCCACACCGGCATCTGCACCTGACTGCAGGCCACTCCCGGAACCTTGGTCGTTCTGTTTTCCAGATTTTTCTCTTCCTCCTCCGTCATGCCGGAAGTGCCGAAAAACGCTGCTCCGGCCCAGCACTTCGGGAATCTCCCGGCCTGCTTTGCCAGAATATCCGCCGCTTCTCCGTAGGCTGCTCCGTAAAAATTGGAGGAAAACGCGCAGAAAAACGGCCGGAAGGTCACATCTTCATTTAAAGCGGTAATATAGGCGATCTCCTGTTCTTCATCCCCCCACACGCCGTTTTCCGGCTCCATCATTACAATGGAAAGTCCTTTTTCATCCGCAGCCTGCTTCCATCCGCTTTTTACCAGGAAATCCCAGCTGTCTTCTCCGTTGGGAACTCCTACGAATATGGTGGGCTGATTGAATACGGTGTTTTCCGGGATATAAAATTTGGAAGAACGCACCCGGTTCTCTTCCACCGCGCAGTCAAACTGATAGTATCCGTGAAGAACCTGCCTGTAATAGTTATCGGGATCAATGGTCAGGCTCTCCGGATCCGGAAGGGCCTGCGCTTTCATTTTTGTTTCTGCCTCCATTTTATGCTCTCCTTTCTCTGCATGGAATCTGTCTCTTCGCCCTGTCCCGTCAAAGCCTCTGCCGCTTTCTTGGCATTACGGGTACACCGGGAAAAATATGGTCACGCTGATTACCAGTGTTGCAACGGCTATCAGCAGATAAGGAACTGTGAATTTCAGAAGTCCCATGGGGTTGTGTCTGCCTGCCGCAAACATCAGCGCACACTCTGCCGAGCCGCTGGGGAAGGCAATGGCCATAATGGAAGCGATATTGATAATCAGCACAATACCTCTGGGATCCATCCCCGCCACCAGGGACATGCTGGCCGCAATAGGAGTCAGAATCGCCGCCGTTCCCGTATTGGACATAAAGGTGGTCATAACAATCGTAGCAACAGCAAATACGGTAAGCACAAACCAGCTGCTGGGATTCTCTCCCAAAATACTCAGAATTCCCGTTCCGATCAGTTCTCCCACACCGGAGCTTCCCATAGCGTCGGACATAACCAGTACGCCTGCAATCATCCATACCATATCGCCGGTCATGCTGTTCACCGCTTCCTTTACCTTCAGGGATTTGGTATAAATCAGAATCAGCACGCCTACGGCCGGAGCCAGATTCATAAGGCTGCCCAGCTTATTTCCGAAGAAGAAAGCAATCATAACGCCGATAAATACCACGTTGATGCAGATCTCGTCCTTCCGTGAAATTGCCTCCGTTTTTTTTACTTCCTTCACATCGCTGCTGTCAATGGGATGGCTGGGAACCAGCTTCCAGGCAAACAGGCAGTAAACGGTCAGCGCAATGCAGGGAATAATGGACGCCTTGATAAAGTCTCCCGTTTTCAGCATAAGAGCCGGGTCGGATACGATTCCCTCATAGTAAGCGTTGGCTGTAGCGGACATGGTAGCTCCCAGAGCAACCGGAACCTTTAAGCTCCACGCGGCAATAACGGCAAAAATAGCCGTAATCATTCTGGAGGGCGACATTTCGTCCGCATCATCCAGAGATGCCACAAACAGAATCATAATGGAGAGAACTGCCGTTCTTCCCATAAGCTGGGATAAAATAATGGTGATTCCAAACAGGAACAGAAGCAGCACAAAACCGCTTTTTCCTTTGATCGCCGTCATTTTTGCCCGAATTTTATTGATCAGGCTGGTTTTTCCAAAGGCATACGCCAGCGCAAACATACCGGCAATCAGAATCGTGGTCTTGTTTGCCAGGCCGGAAAACGCCTGCGGAACGTCATAATATCCCGTAATCGCCAGCAGGGCGCAGCAAGTCATGGTTGTCACTCCATAGGGAATTTTTCCGATCAGGAATGAAATAATCATAAATGCGGTGATCGCCAGAACGATATACATCTGCATATTTTCCATATCTCTTTTCCTCCTAATAATTTCCGTCTCTTTCGCTTTTGTTGTTTTTTACATTTTTTCAAGATCCCTGGGATGTTTTTAGTATAATCTATACATAGTTCATTGACAAACGCGAATTTTTTATATAATCTTTAAGTAAAATTTATAACCCATTCTCAGGAGGGTCCGTTATGAATTTTCGACGTCTGCAGTATCTGTCTGCCGTTGCGGAGGAAGGTTCTCTGAACCGAGCCGCAAAACGGCTGGAAATTTCCCAGCCGGCTCTGAGCAGCTGGCTTTCTTCCCTGGAAGAGGAGCTGGGAACTTCCCTTGTAATCCGATCTCAGAAAAGGGCCGTGCTCACTCCCGCCGGGAAAATTTATCTGAACGGCTGCCGCCGCATTCTGCAGCTGAGCAGCCAGATGAATCATGCCCTTTCCTCTTCCGGGGAAGACCGGGCGGAAACCATCGTCATGGGAGGAAGCCCCATCCGGGGAGCCAGAGCCTTTGCCTGTATTTTTTCTGAATTTCACAGTCAATTTCCCCATGTGGATCTGGATTTCATATCCGGGCGAAACAATGAGCTGCGTCAGGCTCTTTTAGACGGCTCCGTCACCATGAGTCTGTACGGAGCCACGGAAACCAGCCTGTCGGATCTGGAATTTATTAAAATTGCCGATGAGGAACTGGTCCTCATGCTGCCATCTTCCCATCCTTTATCCTATGACGCCTCACACATCACTCCGGAAAGCGATCTGCCGGTTATTCGCCTGGAGCAGCTGAACGACACTCCCCTGCTTATCAGCAAATCGGAAACTTCTCATTACTCCACCGTGATCCGCCTGCTGAAGGAAGCCGGCCTGGAAGGAAATATTTTGTTTCGCTCCAATATCATCCCTCTCCTTTACGATATGGTTCGCAACGGCTGCGGAGCCGCGTTGATTCCCCGCGCCTATTTCTCTCCAAACGACTCCATATCCGTCTATTCTTTTCAGCCTAAGCTGATCGCCTATCAGGGGATTGCCATGAAGCTGGGCCACCGTCTCACCGAAGCGGAGCGCTGTCTGATCCAGCTGACCATGAAGCACTGGGGAGCGCCTGTATATCTGCGCAATTACGCTTCTTATTATATGGAAAGGAAAATGGAACAGGAGGAACCGAATCTATGGATGTAACCGTAATGGAATATATGCTGAAGCTGGCGGAAGAAAAAAATCTGACCCGGGCTGCCGAACATTTCTACATTTCTCCGTCCGCTCTCAGCCAGCGCCTGGCACGGGAGGAGGAAGAAACCGGCTGCATCCTGTTTGAGAGAAAAGACGGAGGCTTTGTGCCCACCCGGAAAGGAGAAATTTACCTCCGCTATGCCCGGGAAATCGTAGCCGCCAAAGAAGAGACCTATCAGCAGATCGCCAAGCTGTCTTCTCATTTCTTCGCCCTGCGGATTGTGTCCTCCTATCAGTTTTTTCAGTCTGTCTCTGAGGAAATCCTTCCTGAGCTGCGCAGACTTTTTCCCGGCGCGCGCTTTGATCTGCAGCCGGCAGATTCCTATATTGTACGGCACTGCCTGCTGAACGGTCTGGCTGACATAGGCCTTCTCTGTCTCTCCGCCGCCGGAGACAGCCTGCTGGAGCAGGAGGTACTGGGAATGGACCGGCTCACTGCAGCCGTTCCCGAATCACTCCTGCCTTCCGGGCAGGAACTCTCTCTGAACACCCTGAAAACGCTGCCCTTTATTCTTCTTCAGGAGGGATCTTCCTTCCGTTCTATGGAAAATGAAATACTCTATGAGCATGAGCTTTATCCTGCCACCGTTTATGAGGCAGAAAGCTTCCTCCTGGTTCGGGACCTTCTGCGGGCCGGTATCGGAGCCGCTTTTCTGCCAGAATCCATGACGGAAACCCTTCAGGGATGCCGCATTTTCCCCCTTGACCCTCCCAAAGCTTATTACCGCATTCTGGCTTATCCTAAATATAAAGAGCTGGGGGCAGAGGGAAAGGCTGCCAGAGAGCTGGCTCTCTCTTTTTTCCGGGGCCGGAAGACGGAATAGACAGCCGCATTGATTTTCATTCTGCCATTTTACCGATTTACAGCAAAAAAGTACCGGATGCAGTCCTCTCCCGTTCCTGTATCCGGCACTTTTATTATTATTCTCTTTTTTCCTTATCCTCCAGGCGAAAATCCATGAGCGCTTTCGGAGATACCTGCAGCACATCAGCTATTTTAAACAGCGTGTCCAGGGAAATGCTGGTCTTCATATTTGGGGCTTCTATGTTAGAAATATGTGTCCGACTCAGATCCGTAAACTCTGCCAGCTCCATCTGGGTCAGGTTTCTCAGTTTCCGATAATAAGAAATGTTCAAGCCAAGCTGCTTGTAATATGATTGAAATTTCAGGTCCAAAAGTATGCCTCCACTGCATGTCTGTTTGCTTTGCCTGCCGGCAAAAACCATTCCTATATTTTATAGGAAAAAAAGTGCCCTATAAACAACATTTTGCATTACATTTGCACATTCTTTATTTGCAAATATTTGGCACATATACTATACTTTAGTTAATTGACAGAAAGGAGTAATGTGTATTATGAAAAAGCTTAAAACGTATTTTGCCGGCACGTTGATTGTAACATTGCTGGCAGGCCTGTCCGCTCCTCCGGTTTTGGCGGATGAGGCAAACCCGACAAATCAGTGGGTATGTGAAGACGGGAACTGGTATTACTACAATGAGAAGGGGGAACTGTTAACAGGCAGAGAAAAATACATCCACGGCAATTGGTATGCCTTTGATGAAAGCGGCCGGATGTATTGCAATGAACTTTTTGCCAGTCCGAAAGGCAGCAGCAAATACATAACAGACGAAGACTCTTCCCTGCTTGAAAACCGTTACGCCTATCCGGACGGACACCTGGCGGAAGGCTGGGTCAAACTGGACGGTGGAGGGCAGCTGTTTGAGAACTACGGCCAAAAAGACGATGATATTTATTGGTATTATTTTGAAAAGCAGGATGAGGGCGGCGGAGAAATGGTACGGGGAAAAACCGTTTCTGACAGCACACATACTTATGCTTTAAACAAAGACGGAACTATGGTTTCCCGCGATTGGGCCTGCGTAGATGAAAACGGCAATGTACTGGAAGAGGGAGATCCCGAATACAGTCAGGAGCACCAATACTATTATTATTTCCAGTTTGAAGGTTTCCGCGCTGAAGACAAGACTCTTCCCATCGGGGATTACTGGTACCGTTTTTCTGATGGAGCAGAGCAGGATGGTAATGGCGGCACTTTTAAAGCAGGGCAGGTATATAACATTATTCCCATAGCAACGGATTCTGAAATAACCCCTTCTTCCGACCCCGCCGTAACTAATATCGTGGTTGACCAAAAAGAAGCCCCCTACCCCACTGTTACAAAAATTGAGTATCTTGGAGAGCACAATCCGGTTAATGCTGTTCCGGGCGAAAAATTAACTCTGGAATTTAAAGCCGTTTTAGCTACCTCCAGCAACATTGATCCTGATCACAAAGATACTTTTTCCAAGAGCAGCCACGATATCTGGGGATCAGCCACAAAGAACGGCAGCTTCAACTTCAGCGTAGATAAAGAGACCCACGTCATTAAGGTTACCTATACACCTAATCTCATAACCAACGAAACCATTCAGCTGTTTATTGATGGTGTTCCATCCGAATCGATAGAAATTAATAAAATCATGGATACGCCGGAAGCTCAGGAAAGCGCCATCGGCGCGATTATGAATTCCTGGGAGTCAGGAGATATGAAAGCATCCTCTATAAAAGAGAGTATTATCACTACCTATGATCAGGTATCCGACGAAACGGTTAAAAAAGATTTAAAAACTACTCTTGCTCAGAGCGACAGCTACGCCTCCCTTTCCTCCAACTACGCGACGGAAATGGGAATTACGGAAGAAGTGGCAGTGGACACTGCCGCAAGCCAGGCACTGGGCGGCGGCACCGTTTCCGTAGCCGGAGCTGCTTTAAACTCTGAAGGAAATCAAACAGTCAGCCTGGAGCTGCGTTCCGGAAACAGCGATGATCTCACCCAGACCTTCGTGAAAAAGACCGCTTTTGATATCTCACTCAACATTGACGGAACTTCCTTATCCGAACTGGATTTCCCGGTAAAGATCACCATGCCTGTTCCGGCAGGCTTCGACGCCTCTAATATGAAGCTGTTCCACATTCACAACTCTGTAGAGGAAGAGGTTCCCTTTACCGTGACAGCAGACGGAAAGATTGAGTTTGTAACCGACAGCTTCAGCACCTATGTATTCGCTCAGAATACCACCAGCGGCGGAAACTCCGGCGGTTCTTCTTCCGGCGGCGGCTCTTCCTCCGGCGGTTCCTCCTCCAGTCAGACTGCAGGCGTGACCACCACTGATTCCAAGAAGGGTCAGGTAAACTCCATTACCGGTATCATCACCGGCAGCGGAGCCGGCTACTCTTCCTGGGAGCAGGGAACAGCGGCAGACGGCACTGTTACCTGGAAGCTTAAATACGCAGACGGCACCTACGCAGCCGGTTCCATTGTTACAAGAGAAGACGGCACCGTATATGACCAGCCCGCATGGGAGATGGTAAACGGCGCATGGTACGCCTTCGGAGCGGACGGCTTCGCCAAGAGCGGCCTGATCTATGATACAGCCCTGGGCGGATATTTCTACATCGATATCAATGTAGGAATGCTGACCGGATGGGTTGATTTCGACGGGCAGTGGCGCTATTTCAGCACCGTTTCCGACGGAAAGAAAGGTATTATGGCCGTTGACACCACAGTGGACGGATGGTATGTAAATGCTTCCGGAATCTGGGACGGACAGCCCCAGGCCTGATTAATACATAACAGCATAACAAACGAGCTGCAGCCAAGACAGATTTATCTTCTGCCTTGGCTGCAGCTCCGTTTTTAGAGATTTTCTTTTCTTATCTTTCTGTTCTGACTTAAGTCTTCAGCCTCCCAGGCTGTTCATGGCCTCCCGGGCATGCTCCGCAAACAAACGGCGGATAGATTCCAGCTCGCCCAGCCCCTTTACCACACAGGTCACCTCATATCCGGCCTCCAGGAAAGCAGTTTTCCAGGTATCCTCATCCTCTCCCGCCATATCGTTGTGGGCATGATCCCCGGCCACCACCATCAGAGGCTGCAGAACTACCTTTCTGTAGCTCCCCCTATTGACTGACGCAAGCACATCTGCCAAAGAGGGTTCCGCCTCCACCGTTCCGATAAAATAGTTTCCGTATCCTTCCGTTTCAAGCATATCCTGAAGCCTGGCATAGACCTGATTGGCCTCCGCCTCCGTGCCGTGCCCCATAAAGCAGATGGCTGTTTCCCCGTCATCATACCGGGCCGTATCTTCCGTAATTGCCCTGATCACCGCCTGAAAATCCTCATAAGAGGTCAGAAGCGGCGCTCCGATAGCCACCTCCGGGAAGGCGTCCGCAAGCTCTTCCGCCTCATTGACCAGGTCCGTATATTCCAATCCGTTCATCAGGTGCGTGGGCTGAATCACCAGAGTCTTCACTCCGTTGTCCGCCGCCCGGTTCAGAGCCTCCGTCACATTGTCGATGACCGCATGATCTCTTGATTTGATGTGATCAATGATAATCTGGCTGGTAAAGCCTCTTCGCACGGAATACTCAGGAAACTCCTCCTCCATAGACTTCTCAATCGCTCCTATGGTCAGCCGCCTGCTGTCATTGTAGCTGGTGCCGAAGCTCACTATCAAAAGCTCCTTCTCTCCTATGCCGTCTTCATTTCTTGTATGATCCAGAGAGGCGTCCCCTGTGCCGTAGTTCTCTTCCTCCGAAATCTCTCCTGCCTTTTTCTCCACGCTCTCTTCCTCCCTCACAGCTGTCTTGCGGCCTCTTCCGTCCGCGTCCGATTCTTGATTTTCCAGTTTTCTGACTATCGGTCAAAATATGGCAAAGGAAGATGTCTTCACCCGATGAAACGCTCAAACCGGCAGCACCGCCTGCAGAAACACCGCAGGCCTCATTCCAACAGACGCACAGAAAGCCTGGAAGTATTTCTTGCCAGGCATAAAAACGGTCTTTGACACAATCGCCGTCTGAGTCAGAGATCTGCCGCCTTCCGGCGCAGACCGGCACAATCAACTCCTCGTGATCTTAGAACATATTTCCCGTACCAGCAGCCGGCAGGTTTCCTGACTTGTCTATCCTCACCCGGGACCGCCTTCCCGATTTTTTGAAATCAGTGGCTGTCAGCGACATCGGCCGCGGGCTCCTTACTCACAGTGACGGGATCGCACAGGATTCTCACCTGTTTCCCTTTTATCCTCCGCCCGGAAAGGCGGAGGCACCGGCTGTTCTTAACTCGATATTCTGTTATCCTATCATAGAACCTCGGCAAATACAAGGGAAGAAGAAAGGAATCACTCTCTTTCCCCCAGCCGTTCCTCCAGCATTCTGCACAGCAGAGGAATCTGAGATTCAAACTCCACTCCGTACCATCTGGGTTCCTTGGATTCTGCCGTAGCCTCAATGCAGGCTACCACAAAGTCTGCCGCCAAAGCCAGTGACTGACCAAGATCCAGTCCTCTCATCAGACCTCCCAGTACGGTGGACGCATACAAATCTCCTGTTCCGTGATAGCTCTGGGCGCATTTTTTCGTAAAATAAGAAAATTCATTTCCATTCCGATCCAGATAAGCCACTCCCAGCTTATCCGGTTCATAGCTGACTCCGGTCAGGGCAGCCGTACCGCATCCCAGCTCCAGGAGTCTCTCCAAAAGCTCCCTGATATAGGAGTGGTCATAGGAAGTGCGGTAGGGCATTCCCGTAAGCAGGCTGGCCTCCGTGATATTGGGCAGGATTACGTCCGCCTTTCCGCAGACCTCAGCCATGGCCGCCGGAAAATCTTCTCCGAAGGCCAGGTACAGCTTTCCGTTGTCGGCCATGGCCGGATCCACCAGAGTCAGATTTCCCTCCCCGGAAAACCGATCGAAGAACCGGCATACCTGACCGCACTGTTCTGCCGATGCCAGATATCCTGTGTAGATGCCGTCAAAGCTGATGCCTTCCGTCTCCCACACATCGGAAATAGGCTCGATCTGATCGGAAAGATCTTTGCAGGTAAAATGCTTGAACATGGTGTGGTTGGAGAGCACTGCCGTAGGCAGGATGCCGCATTCCACCCCCATAGCTGAAATTACCGGAAGCGCTACCGTGATGGAGCAGCGGCCGACGCAGGATATATCCTGAAGTGTTACAATTCGTTTCATAGTCTTCTGCCTCCCTGTTGTTCTTTTCGTTCTACAGAGAAGTATAGCAAAAGTGGATTGGTTTAAAATAGCCAGAACTGCTATTTTTAATAATGCCAGTTTTTGAGGTTGTCAGCGCACCACCCCGACCAGAATGGCAATTCCAAGGATCACCAGATTGGTCACGGTCTGTACCGCAGCGGCCCGGTTGCAGTACTCTGTCACGTCCAGATCCAACAGGCTGGTTCCCACATGAGTGGTGGCCGTAAACGGAGAAGAACCTGTGGCCAGGGACATATTGCACACAAAGGGAGCGATTACGTCCGTGCCGGCCAGTCCGAACCGTGCTCCGATGGAAACCAGAACGGGATACATGGAATTGTAAATCCTGTTGGGAATGAAACGGATCACCACTACCATTACAAGCGCCAGCACAATGTGAATGTATCTGGTCATGAACTCCGGAACACTGCCTGTGACGGATTCAGCCAGAGCCTGCACCATGCCGCTTCCCTGGAAGATTCCGATGAAGAAGGAAATTCCCACCAGCATCATCAGAGTATTGAAAAACCGCTTTCCCGACTGCGCCAGCAGCTTCTGATGCTGGGCCGGCTTGGGATAGTCCACAATGATCGTCAGGAAGGAAGCGAAAATAAATACCAGGTAAGCAGGCATTACGTTCAGAGAAAGCAGGGCTACCACAGCCAGGAACAGGAGCAGGTTGAACCAAAACAGCTTCGGTCTTTCCAGGGACTCCTCTCCCTCTTTTTTCTCTCCCTCACGGGTATGTTCCTCTTCCCACTGAACGCTCATAAGGCCGCCGGATTTTTTGTGGCGGATACCGAAATAGATCCACTGAAGAATAATGGCGGGAATGAAGCACACAGCCACGGGAATCAGACGCTGAGACAGCTCCATGGCGTTGACTCCGGCATATACGGAAGAGTTGACCACCGCGATTCCCCAGGGCACGAAGCACATGGCGGCGATGGAGGTCTGGGCGATAATCATGGCGGCTACCCGGTCAAATTTCAGCTTCTTGTAAAACGGAAGCATAATGGGAAATACGATCAGATATGCGGTCACCACCGTCGCCGTAAGCATTCCGATGGCAGCGATCACGGATGTGAGCACCATTACCGCGTAGACATTCATTCTGCCGTGAAATACCTTCAGAAGTCTGGATACCAATATCTGGAACATCCCCGTCTCACTGAGCATATTAAAGTAAATCATGGCAAACAGGCACATATATCCCGCCGCCTGCATGGCTGTGTTCACCTGTCCGATGAACATTTCCCCAATCTCATCAAAACCAAAGCCCAGCAGAAGGGCGCAGAAAATAGGCACAATATACAGGGCATACTGCATGGGGACCCGTTTCACAAAAAGAGACAGGATCACCAGCAGCACCATCAGTACGGCTGCAAACGTCAGGTTCATTTCATATCCTCCTTAAACATTGTAATGATCTCTCGGAATCTTTAAGCCAATAAATATAAGGCTTTCAGATTCCTTTTTTATTAAAATCCCCCACTTTTTTGTCAAAAAACTCTTGACAAATCGCCAAAAATTTGCGGCGAAGCCGATTG
>CALWEP010000031.1 GCA_944377325.1 uncultured Lachnospiraceae bacterium | reverse complement strand
CAATCGGCTTCGCCGCAAATTTTTGGCGATTTGTCAAGAGTTTTTTGACAAAAAAGTGGGGGATTTTAATAAAAAAGGAATCTGAAAGCCTTATATTTATTGGCTTAAAGATTCCGAGAGATCATTTTATAAAATGGGAGGTCCTAATATGAAAACCAAGAGAAAAAATATGTCTGCCGTAATTTTAAGTGTCCTGCTGTCTGCATCGGCCCTGGCCGGCTGCTCCGAAGCTCCGGACAGTCAGGAACCCGTTCTGCAGGAAACTGCCTCCGCTGAAACGGCCGCTCCGGAAAGCTCCGTTCCGGAAGCCGGTTCGGAAGAGCAGACAGAAGAAACTGCAGAGTCAGAGGGAAAATACAAAGACAACTTCGAAGTCAGCGAAGAGGAGGCAAAGGAATTTGCGGAAAAAATCCAGAAAGCGACGGCTGACAAAGATCCGGAGGCCCTGGCCCGGCTCACGGCTTTCCCCGTTTATGTAGGCCTGCCGGATGCGGGAGCTGTGGAAACAAAAGAAGAATTTCTCGCCATCGGCGCGGACGCTCTGTTTACGGACGAGCTTATGGCCTCCGTTGCGGCTGCCGATATCGACAGTCTCCGGCCCAGCATGGCGGGATTTTCCATCTCAGACGGAGGAAGCGCAAATATTAATTTCGGCGTGGTCGACGGCGCTCTCAGCGTTACGGGAATCAATTATTAAGCACAGAGAAATGCAGAAAAATCAAGCCGTTCTGTCCTCAAAAAAAGAATTAGCACTCAACTATTGACAGTGCTAACAATTCGTGTTATAGTACAGGCATAACAAAACAAACGATCTGCGGCAGCCCAAGCTGGCTGCTCATCATAAAAGGAGGATTTTTTATTATGTTGATTCCCAGAACAAATTACGGCTTTGATTTCTTTGACGATTTCTTTAATGACAGCTTCTGGAGCGGTTCTCAGCCCGCTCAGACCAAAAAGGATACCGGTCTGATGCGCACGGATATTCTGGATGCCGGAGCCTGCTATCTGGTGGACATTGAGCTTCCCGGATACAGAAAAGACGAAATCCAGGCTGAGCTGAAGGACGGCTATCTGACCATTTCCGCAGTGCACGCAGAGGACGGCAGCAAGGATAAATCCTATGTCCGCAGAGAGCGGTATCACGGCTCCATGAGAAGAACCTTTTACGTAGGCGAGGCTCTCAGACAGGAGGATATCAAAGCTGCCTTTGAAAACGGCGTGCTTCGTCTCACCGTTCCCAAGGAAGCTCCCAAGCCTGTGGAGGAAAAGCCCAAATACATCAACATTGAATAATGACGGCGGGGCCGCAGGAAATTCCTGCGGCCCCCTTTTTATTGCAAAATTCTGTTTTCTTTCCGTCAGAGCATTTCTCCGTAGTTCTCCGCCGCTTTTATAAACGGTCCCATCTCCTCGGACAGCTCCTGACGGATCTGTGCCAGCTCCGCCTTCTGCAGGCGTTTTCCGCGCACCACAATCTCGCCGTCCACCATAACCGTGTCCACATTGGAGCTGTTGGCGGAATAGACAATGGCAGAGTAAGGGTTGTAGCAGGGGAACATATTCACGGAAGATGTCTCCAGGATCACCAGATCCGCCTTTTTCCCCTCTTCCACGGAGCCCAGGTTCTTTTCCTCCAGAATGGCTCTCGCTCCCCCCACAGTGCCCATTTTCACGATGTCGCAGGCCGGAAACAGAGTGCGGTCATGATAAGCGGTTTTCTGAAAATTGGCAAACAGCTTAAACAGGGTGAACAGATCCAGCGTATTGCCGGAGGACGCCCCGTCCGTTCCCAGTCCGGCAGCCACTCCCAGCTTTTCCATAGCCGGAACGGGAGCCACTCCTCTGCCCCCCTTGGTGTTGGAGCCGATGCAGTGGGCTACGTTCACTCCGTGCTGTGCGAACAGCGCCATGTCCTTCTGCTCCATATACACGCAGTGAGCCGCCAGAGTTCTCTTGTCCAGAAGCCCCATATCTCTCATAAACTCCACCGGCGTCTGTCCGTATTCCTTCCGGAATTTTTCCATCTCATGCTCCATCTCGCAGACATGAATGGTGTAAAGGGTATCGTACTTTTCCGCCAGCTCAAAGGATTTCTTCAGCATTTCCGGACTGAGGCTGTAGGTTGCGTGGGGAGCCACAATAGGTTTAACCAGGCGGCTGTTCTGCCATTCCTTTATAAATCTCTCCCCGTATTCCAGCCCGCCGTAGGGCTCCGGACTGTCGCAGGTGGTCTGTCCGATCACCGTTTCCCCCAGATATCCGCGAATACCCATGTCCTCGCAGGCTTTCGCCACCTCATCCTCAAAGTAATACATATCCACAAATGTGGTAATTCCCGCCAGCAGCATTTCCCCGATTCCGTATTTCGCCGCCCGGTAAACCAGCCTTCTGGTCATGGCATCGTTTTCCAGCGGAAACAGAAACCTGCGGAGCCGGTCCCCGCAGTCGTCTCCCAGCGTGCGGAAGGGCATCATGGACACATGGCAATGGGTATTGATCATCCCCGGCATGAGAATGCCGCCGCCTCCGTCCAGAAACTCCGCGTCAGCCGTATTCCATTCCTCCGCTTCCTTCCTGCTTCCCACTCTGCTGATCCGGTCCCCCTCCACCAGAACGCAGCCGTCCTCATAAACCTTATTTTCTTCATTCATGGAAAGAATCTTTACGTTCCCGATCAATGTTTTCATAGCTAAAATCTCCCTTCTCCTGCGTATATACAGATTGTACCACATCTCTTCCCGAGGGAAAACAAAAATCGCCCCGGCATTCAGGAATTGCCTGTCCGTCCGGAGCGGTTTTCTCCCGCAGCTTCCCCTTGGGAAGCTTTTAAATCAGATTTCCGATAAGCGGCACTACCACCACCGTCATCAGTCCGGCCACTGCGATGGCCAGGCTGGACATGGCTCCTTCCACCTCGCCCAGTTCCAAGGCTTTGGCAGTGCCGATGGCGTGAGCTCCGTTTCCGAGGGCCAGCCCTTTCGCAATCGGTTCCTCCAGGCGGAGCAGCTTAAACAGCTTCTCGCACATGATCACTCCCGACACTCCGGTTATGATGATGCTGACCACCGTAAGAGTCACAATTCCTCCCGCCTCTTCACTGACTCCCATTCCGATCGCCGTGGTGATGGATTTGGGAAGAAGTGTCACATAGTGAACATGCTCCAATCGAAACAGCAGGCAGAGCACGAAAATCGTCAGCGCATTGGCCGCAACGCCGGAAGCGATGCCGCAGAACACCGCCGCCTTGTTTTTCTTAAGCAGAGCCAGCTGCTTGTACAGCGGGATCGCCAGGCACACGGTCGCCGGCGTAAGCAGATAGCTGATGCACTGTGCTCCTTTCATATATTCGTCATAGCTGATTCCGGTGAGAAGAAGAACCGGAACAATAATTGCCGCCGCAATCAGCAGAGGATTGCATATGGCCAGATTTGTCTTTTTCTTCAGCCACATTCCGGCCGAATAGGCTCCGATACTGAGAACCGCCCCGAAATACGCGGAAGACGCCAGCGCATCCCTCATGATCGCTTCCCTCCCTTTCTTCTGATAATCCACTGAGCCACGCGGCCGGTTATGCCCATCACCATGGCCGTAGACGCCACAGCTATTACCACAAACGGCACCAGCACGTCTTTCAGCTCGCCGAAGCTGTCCATAATCCCCACGCAGGCCGGCACAAACATAATGGGCATGGCATCCAGCATCCAATTTCCCGTTGCCTCCAGCATATCCGGCTTCACCACTCCCGCCAGCAGACAGATCAGCAGCAGAAAAAGGCCGTAGACCCCTGCGGGAACCGGGAACGGCAGCAGCTGATTCAGGATTTCTCCCGCAGCGGACATTCCGAAAATAATCCCCGCTTCTTTTACATATTTCATATTACTGTCTCCTCTCAAAAAATATGGTTCCTATTCTACTCCCCCTTGTCTTAATCGGCAAGACCTTATACACACAAAATACAATCCTCCCCTTAAGGGCCAGGAATTCAGTTGAATTTTAGCCGATCCTGCCCTATAATTCTTGTATGCGGCCGCAGCGCCGCCGTCTTATACAAACACTATTTCTGAGGAGGTAACTGCCATGGCAAATATTCTGAAACGATTTACGGACATCATGTCTGCCAACATCAATGCCCTTCTGGACAAAGCAGAAGACCCGGAAAAAATGATAGACCAGTACATACGGGATATTGAGGATGACCTGGGCAAGGTCAGAGGGGAAACAGCCGCCGTTATGGCTGCCGCCAAAAAGGCCGGACGGGATCTGGATGACAATTCCCGGGAGGCGGAAACTCTTGCCCGCTACGCGGAAAAGGCTCTTCTGGCCGGCAACGAGCAGGACGCCCGCACATTCCTGGAGAAAAAGGCGGCACTGGCAGCACAGCGCCCTTCCCTGGAACAGATCTGTCAGACTGCCGAGGCCAACGCCGTCAGAATGAAGGAAATGCATGACAAGCTGGAAAGCGATCTGTCACAGCTGAAGCAGAGAAAAGCTGCCATCAAATCCAAAATGGCCTTGGCCAGAACTCAGGAGAGGCTGAATCAGCTGGGGAACGGCGTAAGGGATTCGGGAGAAGCTCTGTCCGCCTTCGGCCGAATGGAAGAAAAGGCCGACCGTATGCTGGACGAGGCGGAGGCCATGGCTGAACTGAATCAGAAGGAAGACAGCACAGAAGAGCTGATGCGCAAATATGATCGGATATCCCCGGACAGCCAAGAAGTGGATGACGAGCTGGCGGCTCTGAAGGCCAAGCTGGGGCTGTAGCTTATGGCTGCTGTTTACCGGTGCCCCGGCTGCGGAGCCATTATGGAATTCGACCCGGAAAGCCAGACATTGAAATGCCCCAGCTGCGGAGTTTCTCAGGCCATCTCCCCCCAGTCCGGTCCGATCCGGGAGCACGCTTTGACCGCAGATGCCCGCAGGACTCTCCGGGCTGAGGAAAAATCCTCTCACACCATGGAATGTGAGGGCTGCGGAGCCAGGATAGAGGTGGACGCCTCCAGCACAGCTGCGGAATGTCCCTACTGCGGCTCCAAATACGTGCTGGCATCCAAACAGGAAGACGCCATGATCCCCGACGGCATAGTCCCTTTCCAGTTCGATCAGAAAATCGCCGGCCAGAAATTCCGCCGGTGGGTGCAGGGACGCTTCTGGGCTCCCGAAAAGCTGAAGCGGCTCTACCAGAGCGGGCGGCTGCAGGGCATCTATCTTCCCTACTGGACCTTTGACGCCAGAAGCGAAGCTCCCTATACCGCAAGAGGAGGCATAGACCATCATGAAACCTACCGGGACGGAAGCGGAAAGACGAGGACTCGGGTATATACGGTATGGCGGCCCGTATCCGGACAGATCCATCATTTTTTCAACGATCTGCTGGTGTCCGCCTCCCGCAGCCTGGACCCGTGCCTGCTGGACAGCATGGACGCCTTTGACACCTCCTCCCTTGCTTCCTATTCTCCCCAGTATCTTTCCGGCTACAGTGCGGAATGCTTCTCCGTTTCCCTGGAGGAGGCAGGCCGGACTGCCCGCGGGGAGATGACAGAGCGGCTGCGGCGGATGGCCGAGGAGGAAGTTCTGAGCCGTTATGACCATGTGGACAGCATGCGCCTGTCCCCTGTTTTTTCAGAGGAAACCTTCAAGTACATCCTGGTCCCCGTATACAGCACGGCCTACCAGTACGGAGACCGTATATACCATGTGCTCATCAACGGGCAGACAGGAAGAATCAGCGGAGAGTATCCGAAAAGCATGGTGAAAATCGGGCTGTGCATCCTGATTGCCGTTCTGGCCGTAATTCTGGTTTTCTACTTTTTTTAATCTGCATAAATAAGAAATGGAGGATTGCAATATGGGGCTGTTCGGAAATCAGTTTTCCAACGTCGTGGAATGGAAAGAATTCTGCGATGACATGCTTTTCTGGAAATGGGGCAATGAAGAAATCAAAAAGGGAAGCCGTCTGGTCATCCGGCCGGGACAGGATGCGGTTTTTCTCTTCAACGGAATGGTAGAAGGAATTTTCCGGGATGAAGGCAATTACGAGATCGAATCCGACATCATTCCCTTCCTGTCCACCCTGAAGGGCTTCCAGTTCGGCTTCAACAGCGGACTGAGGGCGGAGGTTCTCTTCGTCAATACCAAGGAATGCCTGGTAAAATGGGGAACCAAAAGTCCTGTTCTCATCCCCTGTCCCGGTCTGCCCGGAGGTATGCCCGTACGGGCCTTCGGCACCTTCACCTGCCGGGTATGGGACGAGCTGGTGCTCATTGAAAAGCTGGCCGGTCTCCGCCGCCAGTTCACGGTTGATGACGTAAAAGAGCGGATCCTTTCTTCCTTGGGGCAGCTGCTTATGAAATGGATCACCGCACGGGGAAAGGATATGTTTCAGCTGCAGCTAAACGCCGGAGAAATCGGAGCCGGCATCCGGGAGGATCTGGATATGGAAATGCGCGCCGTAGGCATCTCCATCCCGTCCTTTACGGTCACCAGTTTTAATTATCCCGACGAGGTTCAGAAAATGGCGGAACAGGCTGCCGCCCAGAGTATGATCGGCGACGTGGGACGTTTCCAGCAGGTAGCTCTTGGACAGGCCCTGAGCCAGGGCGGATCTGCCGCCTCCCATATGGCCGGCATGGCGGCCGGTATGGCCATGGGACAGCAGCTTGCTTCCCAGACATCCGGTCCGTCCGGTTCTGCCGCCGTCCCCAACTTCTGTCCCAACTGCGGAGCCAAAACAACCGGAACGAACTACTGCGGCAGCTGCGGATATAAGCTGGTCTGACCTTTCGTCAGCCTTGTTTTAGAAAGGAGGGATTCTATTTGGAGCTGATTACTGCAACAGTCCTGTCTTCCCGCCAGAAAAAACTGGTCTCCCAGCTTTTTTCCGTCTGCCGGGAACGGGAGGGACTCACCCTGTCCTTTCCTTCCGATGACGGAGACTTTTTCGTACTTGCCATGGAACAGGATATCCTTGTTTCCGCCCTGGCCCTTTACCGCCTGGAGCCTCATCTTTACGAGTGCACTGCCGTCACTCATCCGGAATACAGACGAAGGGACTATTTCACCAAGGCACTGAAGCTGGCGGAGAACCACTTCAAAAACTCCGATTTTTCCTTTGTCACAGACGGGCACTGCCCTTCTTCCGCCTTTGTGCTGAAAAAGCTGAATGCCCGTTTCTGGTACAGTGAGCATATGATGTACCTGGAGCTGTCCCGCTGGACTCCCCCCGTCTATGCTCTTCCCCCGTCCTTTGCCATGACGGTGGAAGACGGAGGACTGTTCACCGCTTTCGCTCAGAACAAGAAAATCGGCTCCTGCCGCGTCTCCCCCATGGGAGACGGCGTATATCTTTACGGTATGGAGATTCTCCCCTCCTTCCGGGGCAAAGGTTTTGGAAAAGCCTTCTTTCTTCAGGTGCTGAATTATCTTAAAAATACATCCGCTTCCGTGACTCTCCAGGTAGCCGGCAGCAATACGGCAGCTTTGAACCTTTATAAAAAAACAGGGTTCCGCATTACGGAAACCCTGTCCTACTATCTTTATTGAAACGGGATTCTGGGCAATGGAAAAAGCCCGGCAGAGCACAGCCTCAAAAGCTGTATTCTGCCGGGCTTTCCGCGTTCAGTCGCCGCGCACCCGGATTCCCTGAGATTCGATCTGCTGGCGGATCTCCAGCATCTTCTTATCTGTCTCAGCAATCACATCGGCACACTGCTTCAGCTCTTCTCCGATTTCCGCCGCATTGTCCAGCTCCTTCTTATATTTCAGCTGATGATCCAGGCTGGCCCAGAAGTCCATGGCGATGGTACGGATCTGTACCTCCACGCGCATCGGCTCCTTTCTGTCGGAGAAAAATACCGGAATCTCCACAATCATGTGATAACTGCGGTAGCCGTTGGGTTTGGGATTTTTGATATAATCCTTTACCGCAATGACCCGGATGTCATCCTGCCTCACCAGCATATCCGCCACAGCGTAAATATCGTCCAGAAAGGAGCAGATGATGCGGATGCCGGCCACGTCGTCCAAGTTGGCAACGACGGAATCCAGCGACACCTCCAGGCCTCTTCTCTGAAGCTTCTCCACAATGCTGATGGGCTTCTTCACTCTGGATTTGATCATTTCAATGGGGTTTCTGGAGTTTCTCACAGACAGCTCGTCGTTTAAAACCTCCAGCTTCGTTTTCACCTCGCGGATGGCACAGGTATACATCATCATGATTTCCTGGAACTGGTGGGCCCTGCTGATAAACTCCTCCGGCACCTGTACCAGATCCGGTACGCTGACAATGGACTGTTCCAACTCGCTGTTGGGGGTCAAACTTACATTCATTCTCGCCTCACACCCTTTAAATCGCTTCTACGGCCTCCGCCGCCTGATCCAGATACGGCATCTCCAGATATTCCACTTTTCCCGCGTCTACCGCTCCGGCGATCTCCGGATTGATGGGAATTCTGGCCAGTACAGGAAGGCCGTAGCCCCGGCCAACCTCCTCAATGCGGCTCTCGCCGAAAATGCTGATCTTTCTGCCGCAGTCCGGACACTCCACATAGCTCATATTCTCCACTACGCCCAGGATCGGAATATTCATCTTCTTTGCCATGTTCACAGCCTTTGCCACGATCATGGATACCAGCTCCTGAGGAGAGGTAACGATCACGATTCCGTTTACCGGCAGAGACTGGAATACTGTCAGAGGCACGTCTCCTGTTCCCGGAGGCATATCTACGAACATGTAATCCACATTCTCCCACAGAGTCTCCTGCCAGAACTGCTTTACTGCGCCGGCGATCACCGGTCCTCTCCAGATGACGGGATCCGTCTCGCTGTCCAGCAGCAGATTGGCGCTCATCACTTCGATGCCCGTAGCCGTGGTGGCCGGAACCATCAGATTTCCGGGAGCCATGCCCACTCCGTCATTTCCCAGGCCGAAGGCGGTGGGGATGGACGGTCCGGTGATATCCGCATCCAAAATAGCCGTCTTGTAGCCTTTGTTTCTCATTTTTACCGCCAGCATGGAAGTCACCAGAGATTTTCCCACGCCGCCTTTTCCGCTTACAATACCGATCACTTTATTTACAGAACTTGCATCATTAAGAGGTGCAATAAAACTGGTCTGCTCCGATGTACGGCTGCTGCAGGTCTCCCCGCAGCTGGAGCAGTTTCCTGAACAACTTGTGCTCATGGCCGATCCTCCTTTTTCTAAACCCTTCTTGCATAAATGTGCTTTCTGATCTCCCGGAATACTCCTGCCCGTTCCATAAACTCCCATACTCCGTAAAACAGAGCGGAATTAACGGGCCACTGAACCAGATTCTTTCCTGCCCTCACTGCCAGCACAGGCAGAAATGCCCTGTCCGCCTGCGCGGTTGTCATATGCCACCACAGCGTCCCCAGGCAGACGTTGCACAGCAGCGCCACCACAAACTGTGCCGCAAGAACGCGGCGCAGGGTCAGCCGCTGGCGGTAATAAAAAAATCCGTACAGAACGGCTGCTGCCATGGCGTTGAACGTATAGCCCGGAAAAAACGCTCCCGTAGGCTTTACCGCAAACTTAAGCAGGTCCATCGCTCCGGCAAACAGCATACCGGCTCCGGGTCCGAACAGATAATAGACAAACTGCTGAACAATCGTGGAAAAGCCTATTTTCAGAAAATCGCCGATCTGAATGGTGAAGTACCCCATCACCACCGACATTCCCCCGAACAGGGCGATCATCGCCAGATTTCGGACATTCTTCAGCTCGTCCATGGATGTTCTGAACAAAGTTGCCATTTTTTTCATAAAAAATTACCTCCTTTGCAGATTCATCGCGTACTACAAGCGGAGATAATTCTCCTATGCAGCGGGATGCGGCATACGCACCGCAAGAAACTCTTTTCGTCCGGCCGTCAACTCCCTGTACAGCCGGCACTTAACGCGCATACGCCTACTCTGCCTTACTATGAAATTGTTATTATGCACATCTCTCAGTGTACCACAGTTTTCTCTTTTTGCAAATACCTGTTTTATTCTGCCGCCGTTCTTGTGCACTCTGCCGTTTTTTCTCTCCGGATAAACAAAAAGGAGTGCCGGTTCTCCGGCACTCCCTGTTTCATACCTCTCCCAATCCGCGCTCAATGGCTCCCGCCACATCCTGAAGAGCTGCCTCTTCATTCTCTCCGTCGCAGATCACGGTCACTTCCGTTCCCTGTTTGATCCCGGCTGCCATTACGTTCAGCACGCTTTTCGCAACAATCTTTTTGTCGCCGCACTCAATGATAATATCGCAGTCGTATTTCATCGCCGTCTGGGACAGCACGCCGGCCGGCCTTAAATGAAGGCCAGACGGATTCGTCACGGTCACTACTTTTGATACCATGCCGTTTCTCCCCTTTTCTAAATTTCTGATAAAATTTTATTACAAATATCCGGGGGTGTCAAGAGCCTCTCCGGAATAGATGCATCCGCAGAAATTCTGCCGGTACAGCCCGTATTCCCGAGACAGCTCCACCGACCTCTGATACCCGCCTTTTTTCTTGAAATCCGACGGAAGATAAGCCACTCCCAGCTCTGCTCCGATCCTCTCTCCGATCTGATTCAGCTTTTCCGCGTTTTTCAGCGGGCTGATGGACAAGGTGGTGGCAAAATAGTCAAATCCTCCCTCCGCCGCTTTTTCAGCGGCCTCCCGCAGTCTCAGCTCATAGCAGAGAAAGCACCGTTCCCCTCCTTCCCGGTCCTTCTCATGTCCTTTCACCGCTTCGAAAAAGCGTTTCGGGACGTAGTCTCCCTTAAGAAGGGTGACCGGATGCAAATGGGGCTGCTCCTCAATCAGCCGCGCCTGTTCCTCCACCCGTTTTTCATACTCCTCCGGCGGATATATGTTGGGGTTAAAATAGAACAGGGTAATGGAAAAATACTGGGACAGATACTCCAGCACGTAGCTGCTGCAGGGCGCGCAGCAGCTGTGAAGGAGCAGCCGGGGCACCTTTTTTTCCTTCCCGGCCCGGTCGATCAGCTCCTCCAGCTCTTTCTGATAATTTCTTCTGTTCATCGCCTCTGCCTCCGTCAGCGGTTTTATCCCTTCCGAGAAAAAGGATGTCCGTTTTTCCGGACATCCTTTTTTATCACCGAAAACGATCCTTTCCTCCATTCAGGCCATGGCCTGTCCTTACAGGAAGTCCCGGATCCGCTTGCTGCGGACAGGATTGCGCAACTTCCGAAGTGCCTTCGCCTCAATCTGACGAATGCGCTCACGGGTCACATTGAATTCCTTGCCCACCTCTTCCAGCGTTCTGGGATGGCCGTCCTCCAGTCCGAACCGGAGCACGATCACCTGCCGCTCTCTCTCCTTCAGATCTCCCAAAAGAGCATCGATGTGCTCTCTCAGCATCACAGACTCCACGTTTCCCTCCGGAGTAACCACGTTGGAATCCGCCACAAAATCTCCCAGGTTGGAATCGTCCTCCTCACCGATGGGAGTTTCCAAGGACGCAGGCTCTCTGGCGATCTGCATAATCTCCATCACCTTGTCCTCGCTCATGTCCAGCGCCTCAGCCAGCTCTGTCACCGAAGGCTCATATCCCAGTTCCAGAGTCAGCTTTCTCTGCATTTTGGACATCTTATTGATCGTTTCCACCATATGCACCGGCACGCGGATGGTTCTCGCCTGATCCGCCAAAGCTCTGGTAACAGACTGACGGATCCACCAGGTCGCATATGTACTCAGTTTATATCCTTTTGTGTAGTCAAATTTTTCCACGCCCTTGATCAGGCCAAGATTGCCCTCCTGCACCAGATCCAGGAAGCTCATGCCGCGGCCCGTATAGCGCTTTGCAATACTGACCACCAATCTTAAGTTCGCCTCAATCAAGCGTTCTTTCGCATACTCATCGCCCTCTGCCTTCCGCTTCGCCAGATGTAACTCCTCTTCTGCTGACAGCAGCGGCACAGTCCCTATCTCCTTCAGATACATCCGGACCGGGTCTTCTGTACCTATCCCCTCCAGCAAATCAATGGCATCCAGGTCGATGTCCTCCTCGTTCTCGGAGTCCT
>CALWEP010000030.1 GCA_944377325.1 uncultured Lachnospiraceae bacterium | reverse complement strand
GAGTGGTCTCTGCAAAATAGTTCTGGTCAGGACACCAGTCTTCCTTCTGCAGGTCGATGTAGAACTTCATGGCATCCTTGGTGGCCTGATTGTCAAAGCCTCCCGTGATGCCGTCCTCTGCCAGGATGTATCCTCCGTTCTGATAAACGAAGTTCCAGTAACCAAGCTGGTCGTCACCGTAAGCCATATATCCGTATTTTCCGGTGGCATCATAGATCTTCTGAGAGGCCTCGCACAGGTCATCCCACGTCCAGTTTTCGTCAGGATACTCCACCTCGGCCAGATCAAACATCTCCTTGTTGTAGACCAGGCCTACCGTATCCTTATCCTTGGGCACGCCGTAGTATCTTCCGTCGCTGCCCTGGATATTCTTTAAGGATACTTCTGAGAAGTGGTCCTTAAAGTAGTTGGGATCCGTATCATCGTACAGATCCGTCAGATCCGCGATCTTTCCGTAATCCGCATACTTGAGGATCTCATTGGTATGCATCCAGAAAATATCCGGCATCTGATTGGAGATCGCCGCCGCCTCCAGCTTGGTCCAGTACTCGCTCCAGCTGGTCACCTGCACCTCGATCACCACATCGGGATGCTTGGCCGTGTAGGCATCGCAGATTGCCTGCATACCGTCACGCTGGGCTACATCCCAGATCTGGAATGTCAGGTGGGTTTTCCCGTCCGACGATCCCCCGCCGCATCCGCTTAAGACGGCTGCTGCTCCGCATGCCGCAAGAAGCGGAATCACTGTTTTCAGTCCTTTCACACTTTTCCCTCCTTTTGTGTATTTAGAACATAAACTAACATGAGTTTGTACCTGAATTATACCATTTTGACCAATTGCCTTATATGAACAATCGGAGTATTTATATACCAAAATGTAAGATCTATACAAATTTTGTTCAATGTGCTATCATTTTGGTATATAGGAGGGCTTATGGAAAAACGATTTAAATTCGGGGTGTTTCAAAATGACAAAAACATTGATCTGACCATCTTCCAGTACGGCTGGGAGGAGTGCGCTCCCCTTCACTCCTACGGTCCGGCCAAGCGCAATCACTACCTGTTTCACTACATTCTTTCGGGAAAGGGCTACCTCAGCTCCAACGATTCTGACGGCAATACTCATTTATACCGTCTGGAGGCCTGTCAGGGCTTCCTCATCTGTCCCGGACAGGTCAATACCTACTATGCCGACGAACATCTTCCCTGGGAATATGCCTGGATTGAATTTGACGGAATGAAGGCTCTGGAATACATGGAAATGGCCGGACTGGGATATGATTCCCCTGTGTACCGGACAAAAAAAAGAGAACAGGCCTCCCTGATCCGGGACGAGATTATGGCCGTTGTGGACAATGACGCCCACTCTCCCATCTATCAGATCGGCCATCTGTACCTGTTTATCGACAGCCTGATCCGCTTCTCCTCAACTGCCAAGCAGATGACTGCCGGGAAGCTCAAGGACTTCTATATTAAAGAGGCCATATCGTTCATCGAGCAGAATTACAGCCGTCCCATCACCGTAGAGGATGTGGCTGCCTTCTGCAATCTGAACCGCAATTATCTGGGCAAGCTGTTTCGGGAAGGAACCAATCAGACGCTTCAGCACTTCCTTATGTACTACCGCATGAACCGGGCGGCTGAGCTGCTGAAATTCTCCGATATGAGCATCAGCGAAGTGGGAAAAATGTGCGGTTACCCCAACCAGCTCCATTTTTCCCGGGCATACAAAACAATCTTCGGAGTATCGCCCAATCACTGGAGAGAGCAGAACCGCCCTCTGCCTAAGCTGAAGCAGCCCTGAGCCTTGTTTGTATGATTATATCTGAAAGGAGAACGCCATGGCAATACCAGAATATACAAAAGCGCGGAAAATGGCTCTGAAGGCATACCGTCAGGATCTGGAGGCACAGCGAAATCCCTACCTTCAGGTGCTGGATGAACTTCTCCCCTTCGCCGAGACCGTGGGGGAAGCGGACCTGGGACTGGTGGAGATTCCTGTTTCCCGCATCGCGGGAACAAAGACGGCCGGACGGACCAAAGCCTTTGCCGCAAATTTCATGCCTCTTCTGCCGGAAACCTCGGAATTTGCCGACAAATGGTCCTCCCTCTACCGTTCCCATCTGGAAGAGGGAATCCGGGAGCCGGTCATCGCCTGCGAATTTATGAACCACTACTATATTATTGAGGGCAATAAGCGGGTCAGCGTCCTGAAATTTTCCGACGCGGTCACCGTCTCCGGCTATGTGACCCGGATCATTCCCGCGAAAAAGGATACTCCGGAAATAAAAATTTACTATGAATACATGGACTTTTACCGCGTCTCCGGAATCAATACCATCTATTTTTCCCGGGAGGGAAGCTTCCCCCGGCTCTGCGCCCTGATGGGAAAGGAGCCGGGAGAGCTCTGGAGCGGGGAAGACAGGAGCGCCTTTTCGTCCGCCTTTCTTCGCTTCTGCCAGATCTACCGGGAGAAAGGCGGAGAAAAACTTCCCATCACCTCCGGCGACGGATTTCTTCTCTACCTGGGCGTATACGGCTGGAACGGCCTTCTTCAGAAATCCATGGATGAGCTGCGGAAAGAGATTTCCCTGCTTTGGGCCGATCTGGAGGCTCTGGGTTCAGAGGGGGCCGTCCGCCTGGTGATGCAGCCGGGAGGAGAGGAACAGGAAAAGCCGTCCCTGATCCACAAGCTTCTCCCACCTGCCAGAAGCGGACGGCTTACCGTGGGCTTCGTTCACTACGGTACGGCTCTCACCTCTGACTGGACCTACTCCCATGACCTGGGCCGCCTCTATCTGGAGGACCGGATGAAGGACAGCATTTCCACCAGAGTCTATGACGGCATACGCACGGGAGACGGGAGCATGGCTGCCATCGAACAGGCTGTGGCCGACGGATGCCAGGTGATCTTCACCACTTCCCCCCGTTTTCTGAACTCCAGCATACGGGCCAGCATCCGTTATCCGGGCGTGAAGATTCTGAACTGCTCCCTGAACACCTACAGCGGTCATCTCCGCACGTATTACGGCCGTCTCTACGAAGCTAAATTTCTGGTGGGAATGCTGGCGGGAATGCTGTCCGACGGTCCCATCGGATATATGGGCGACTTTCCCATTTTCGGTACGGCGGCCTCCATCAATGCCTTTGCCCTGGGCGTCCAGATGGTCAACCCGCATACCAGAGTCCATTTATCCTGGTCCTCCCTAAAAAGCGGCGACGGGGAGCAGCAGCTGAGGGATGCGGGCGTCCGCCTGATCTCCGGCCCGGATCTTCTGGCTCCCGCCCATTCTCCCAAGCGCTACGGCCTCTATTTCACCGACCCTCAGGGCGGAGCCAGCCTGGCTTCCTCCATCTGGCACTGGGGTAAATTTTACCATCGGATTCTTCAGACCATCATAAACGGCCGCTGGAGCCGCTCTCTGCCGGCCGGCGGAGCCGATTCCATCAATTACTGGTGGGGGATTTCCTCCGGCATTATGGATGTGATCCATTCCAGCTCCATCCCCGCCCGCTCCGTGCAGCTGATGGAACTGGTCAAGGCGCAGATCGTCAACGGCAATTTTCAGATTTTCTCCGGAGATATCCGGGATCAGAGCGGACTGCTGAGGACTCCCGACGGCATTACCCTCTCTCCCGCCCAGATCATCCGGATGGACTGGCTGGCCTCCAATGTGGAGGGACGTCTCCCCTCCCCTGAGGAGCTGGATACGGAGGCAGCCCAGATAATGGAGACCCAGGGGCTTTTCCCGGGAAAGGACGGACTGTTATGAGAATACTGGCCATTGCCGATGTGGAGTCTCCCGCGCTTTGGGATTACTTTCAGCCGGAACGTCTCCGCGGTGTGGATGTGATTGTTTCCTGCGGAGACCTGGATCCCAGATATCTGTCTTTTCTGGCTACCTTTTTTTCCGGTCCTGTCCTCTATGTTCACGGAAACCATGACGGGGGCTATGATACCGTTCCCCCGGAGGGCTGCATCTCCATTGAAGACCGGGTTTACGAATACAACGGCGTCCGCTTTCTGGGACTGGGAGGCTCCATGCGCTACAAACCAGGCCGCCATCAGTATACGGAATGGGAAATGCGTCTGCGGGTACTCCGTCTCTGGTTCCGCATCAAACGCCGGGGAGGCTTTGATGTGCTGGTAACCCACGCTCCCGCCCTGGGACTGGGAGACGGAACCAGTCTGACCCACAGGGGATTTCAGATCTTCCGCACCCTGATGGACCGCTACCACCCTTCCTTTTTCGTCCACGGACACATTCATCTTTCCTATAACCCCCTGGCGAAAAGGATTACCCGCTACGGAGGGACCACCATTATCAACGCCTACGAAAAATATGAGTTTGACCTTCCCGGCCGGTGAATACCGGAAGGAAACAATGCGAAAAAGCCGTACCAGACGGGGTGCTCCCGCCGATACGGCTTTTCCGGTATTATTTTATGAACGGCTTGCGTCAGCCGGCTGCCACCGAACGCTTTACCGCTGTTTTTCTGTATTTATAGGGGTCCGGGCGGAACAGCATATAGAGGATTCCCGCGAGAAGAACTGCTGCCGCAGCCGTTCCCGCTCCGAACACGCCTCCCGTCATGACCGTGCCGAACTGGTAGATGATCAGGCTCACGCAGTACGCAAAAATATTCTGGAAGAGAATGGCAAACCAGAACCATTTTCTGGACTGCATCTGCTGCGCCATGGTGGCAATGGCTGCCAGACAGGGGGAATTCAGCATATTGAACACCAGGAAGGATACGGCTGCCGCCGTATTGGGGAACCATCCCCTGATCGCTCCTGCCACCGTCACCGAATCCTCTGCGGCTTCCTCCGCCACGCCGGCCAGAATGCCGATGGTGGTGACGATGTTTTCCTTTGCGCTGAATCCGGAAATGGAAGCTGCTACCGGAGCAAATCCATACTCTCCCGTGCCCCAGCCAAGGGGATGGAACAGCGGTGCGATTGCCCCTCCGATTACTCCCATCAAGCTTTCACTGCTGTTCTCCACCATGCCGAAACCGTCTGCCGTAAATCCGAAGGTGGACAAAATCCACATCACCACACAGGCCAGGAAAAGAATGGTTCCCGCTTTCTTAATAAAGCTGAACAGTCTCTCCCACACATGGATGGCAACGGTTTTTGCGGAAGGAATATGATAAGCGGGGAGCTCCATCACAAAAGGAGCCGCCTCTCCTGAAAAAGGCTTTGTCTTTTTCAGCATAATAGCGGAAACCAGAACGGCGCCCACGCCGATCACATACATAATAAAGGCCCATGACCCCGCATCGGAATAGTCTCCCGTAGCCCAGCCGGTGATCAGACCGCCCATAAGAGCGATCACCGGAAGCTTCGCCCCGCAGGGAACAAAGGTGGCCGTCATAATGGTCAGGCGCCTGTCATTGTCATTTTCAATCGTTCTGGAGGCCATGATTCCCGGAATTCCGCAGCCGGAAGAGATCAGCAGCGGGATAAAGGATTTTCCCGACAATCCGAAATGCCGGAAAATACGGTCCATCACAAAGGCGATGCGGACCATATAACCGCAGTCCTCCAGAATGGAAAGGAAAATAAACAGAATGGCCATCTGCGGAAGGAAGCCGAATACCGCTCCCAGACCGCCGATTACTCCGTCTACGATCAGACTCACCGTCAGGTCCCCGGCTCCCGCTCCCGCAAGAGCGGCGGAAACCATTTCCTGAATGCCTGCCACAAAGCTGTCATTGGCCCAATCCGTTCCCATGGTGCCCACGGTGCTTACGGATACGTAATATACCAGCCACATGACAAAGGCAAAAATAGGAAGCCCCAGAATTCGGTTGGTCACGATCTGGTCGATCCGGTCGGAGGTGCTCATCTTTCTCGGCGCTTTCTTCACCGTGCGGCCGATGAGATTCGTAATGTACAGGTAGCGCTCGTTGGTTATGATGCTCTCCGTATCGTCATCGTAGGCCTTTTCCAGCCTGCTGATCCATTCCTCCACACAGCTCTTTCCGTCAGGAGAAAGCGCAAGCTCCTCTTCCACCTTTTTATCTCGTTCCAGCAACTTAACTGCGTACCACCGTCTCTGACTCTCCCGGATTCCGGAAAGAACTCTCTCCTCGATCTCGCCGACCGCCGCTTCCAGCTCTCCGGAAAACCGTCTTTCTCCGACGGGCTCGGAAGATCTCCGTGCCAGCTTCACCGCCTTTTCCACTACCTCTTTCAGACCTGTCTTTTTCAAAGCGGAGGTCTGCACAATCTCACAGCCCAGAGCAGCTCCCATCTTTTCCGTATCGATTCGGTCTCCCGTCTTTTTCAGCAGATCGCTCATGTTCAGGGCGATCACCACCGGGATTCCCACCTCCAGCACCTGTGTGGTCAAATACAGGTTCCGTTCTATATTGGTGGCATCCACCAGATTGATGACGGCGTCCGGCCTTTCCTTCAGAAGATAGTCCCGGCTGACCACCTCCTCCAGAGTGTAGGGAGACAGGGAATAGATTCCCGGCAGATCCGTAATAATAATCTCCTCCCCCGACCCGGAGTCCTTAAGTCTTCCCTCTTTTTTCTCCACTGTTACGCCGGGCCAGTTTCCCACATACTGGTTCGCCCCCGTAAGTGCATTGAACATCGTTGTCTTTCCGCAGTTCGGATTTCCGACCAGCGCAATTCTGATTGCCATAAAGCAGTTCCTCCCTTTCCCCCTGAATTATTCTTCTACCAGAATGCTCTCCGCATCCGCCTTTCTCAGAGACAATTCATAGCCCCGGATGGTGATCTCCACCGGATCTCCCAGGGGAGCTACCTTTCTCACATAAATTTCGCTGCCTTTGGTGATTCCCATATCCATAATACGGCGCTTGAACGCCCCTTCACCGGTCAGTCTGGCCACCGTCACTGTCTTTCCCACGGCGATGTCCCGCAATGCCTTCTGCATAACCATCTGCTCCTTTCTTTCCGCAGGCCGCTTTCCGCTGTCTGCCGGGCTAGACCATGATGCGGCTGGCCATCTCTCTGTTGATCGCCACCCTGGAATCCTTAACATTTACGATCAGGTCCCCGTGTATTTCCGAAATCACAGTAACCCTGCTTCCGTCCACAAAGCCCAGGTCGGCCAGAAATTTTTTTACGCGGTCCGATCCTCCCACTTTTTTAACCACAGCTGAATCTCCCGGTTTCATAAATACTAACGGCATCATTTCATCCACCCTTCTTTAATGATAATGACTATCATTTATCTTTGTTAAGTATAAGCCAGCTGCCCTTATCTGTCAATAGTTTTTGATAAAGATTTTCGTTTTCTTTTTTTTAGGCAAAAAAAGACACCGGAACGTTCTCAGTTCCGATGTCTCCGACTTTCATATGTCTTTATGCTCTCAGTTCAATTCCCATATTTTTGAATTTCCGGTTCCGCTCTGTTTTTACTGTGTTCTGAGCTCTGCATTCATTCTCTTTCCAAGCTTTTTCATAACCTGGTTCGCCGTATTCTCAATCTCCTGAGAGGTTAAGGTTTTTTCATCCGAACCGATGGTCAGACGGATCGTTACCGACTTCTTTCCTTCCGGAATCTGCTTTCCTCTGTATTCATCCACAAAGGATGCGTCCTTAAGCAGAGCGGCCGCCTTTTTCCTGCCCATGATCTCCTCATAGATATCATGCCACTGCGCATTGGAATCAAAGAGCAGGGAAATATCATAGTCCGTTTCCGGATACTCCGCAAGATGGGCGAATTTATTCGTTCTTGATTGCAGCGGTATCAGCTTGGTTATATCCATTTCAAAAAGCATGACGGAAAGATTTTTGATTCCGCATTCCATGGAAACTTTCTTTGCCAGCAGGCCCATGTCTCCGATCTTCTCGCCGCCCAGATAGATATTGAGCCATACAACGTTGTCCGCCCATACCGGTTTCTCTTCTTTTCTGAATTCATATGCCTCCATATGCGTGTACCGCGGCATATATTCCAGCACTCCCTTTGCCTCTCTGAAGAGAGCAGTGATGTCCTTCACACTGCTGGCAAAAGCAGCTCCGATATGTCTGCGCTGTTCCGGAAGGGACTCTGTCTCATCGTACACAGATATATAGTTTTTGTCAAAGAATACCTGC
>CALWEP010000029.1 GCA_944377325.1 uncultured Lachnospiraceae bacterium | reverse complement strand
TCGTAAAAACAAAACAGGGATACTGGCGCAATCAGATGCAGGAGGATGAATTTGAAAAACGGCTGAAAGCCAACCTGATCAGAAAATACAATTTTTTTCAGCATACACAGCTGGACGGCAATTTCTGTCTGTTCAGACGGATGGAATTTATGAACAGAAAGCCCGTGCGCGTAACGCAGAAGAACATTTCTCTTCTGGGAGATAAGATAAGCCTGACGGCAGCCCAGAACGAGATGGCGCAGGAGCTTCTTTATATGGCGCTGGGAACCGGCGTTGGAGAAAATAACGCGGGAGGATGCGGGTTTCTTGGGTACCGCTTCCGATAAGAAGAATATTGCAGAGGCATGGAGAAAAGGGCGCCGAGGCGTCCTTTTGTGCTGTGTGTATGTTTTCGGAGAGGCTGTCGGATATGGGATGGCAATTCGGGAGAAGTTGATATAGAATAGAGAAAAAAGGCGGACGAATACTGGAAGGGAGGATTATAAAATGCAGCCAAGATTAATCAGCAAATTTGACATCACGGCAGCAGGACATGGAAAAGGACTGCTGGGGGACATTGACGGAGATGGACGCATGGAGGTAGTGTTTGTCCAGGCGGACGGGGGAATCGACGACCGCTATGTGCCCCATCAGGTCACCTGTGCGACTGCTTACAGGCTTGACGGAACCCTGCTGTGGCAGACGGGAAGTCCTGACGGAAATCCGGGAGGCTTCGGCTCCGATTTCCCGGCTCAGCTCTATGACATTGATGGAGATGGAGCGCTGGAGCTGCTCTGCGTGATGGACAAGCGCTTTTGGGTTCTGGAGGGAGCCACAGGGAGGGTGAAGGAGAGCAGGGAGCTGCCGGGAGAAAATGCCCATGACTGTATCATCATCGCCAATCTGAGCGGTAAAAAACATGCGGATGATATCATTCTCAAGGACCGTTACCGTCATATGTGGGCGCTGAACCGGGAGTTTGAACTGCTCTGGACCCATGAGGGAAACCTGGGACATTTTCCCTGGTGCAGCGATGTGAACGGGGATGGCTTTGACGAGGTAATGGCGGGCTATGATCTTCTGGACCACAACGGCAGGCTCCTCTGGTCCTGCAGAGACCTGGAGGATCATGCGGACTGCCTCTGGGTGGGAGATGTGAATGGGGACGGACAGCCGGAGATTGCGGTGGGGGGAAGTGTGACCTGCCTCTACAGCGCACAGGGACAGGAACTGTGGCGTTATGACGGTTCTGTGGAATCCCAGCATATCGCCCTGGGAAAGTTCCTTCCGGATCAGCCCGGCCTTCAGGTGGCGGGACTGGACCGCATCCGGAGAGGGGACGGCTACAAAGGCCAGTGGGACGGTAAGGACGGGATGTTCCTTCTGGACTGCAGCGGAAAGGAAGTGTGGAAGGAGAACCGGAAAACGGACGGGTGGCTGACCATTGTGGACAAGCTCTCCAATTGGGGCGGAGATGGGAAGGATTATATTCTGGCGTATCGACGGGGAGGAGGTGTGACGCCCGCCCTGTATGACGGAGCCGGAAATCCGGTGGTTGTCTTTCCGGAGGATGGATATGTAATTCATGGGGATCTGTTCGGACGGGGAATGGAAGAGGTTCTCATCTATTCGAAGGATACCGCATGGGTGTACAGCGCCGTAGACTTTGATCTGTCGCAGGTGCCTTCCGGAAAGCCTGTTTTTCAGGAAAAACGGCTGTATCGCTCCACGCTGTATCCGGGCGGGGAGGCATGAGAGGGGAGGCACGAACTCTGTTTGTGCCAGTTTCAGAGCCGCCTGACGGCAGGCTCAGGAGGTAAATAGTATGAAAAAAACAGCATTCCTGGACGGCTGGACGAGGGAACGTTTCGGCCCCATCGCCCGTACGCCTGCTCTGGATAAAAAGGAAGTGAATCTGCCGGATGATTTTATTGTGGATACACAGCGCAGGCCGGAGGCTGTCGGAGCTGCATACACCGGTTATTTTGAGGGAGGAATCGCTTATTACAGGAAGGAGTTTACGCTTCCGGAGGAGTGGAGGGGGAAGAATGTATTCCTTTATGTGGACGGCGCATATATGAACAGCCAGGTGACGTTGAATATGGAATACATTGGGAAAAATCCCTATGGCTACAGCCCCTTTTATGTGGAGCTGACGCCATGGCTTTCGGAACAAAACCGCCTGGAGATCGCCACACGCTGCTGCCAGCCCAATTCCCGCTGGTATTCGGGCGGCGGCCTGTACCGTCAGGTGGAGATCTGGCTTGGAGACAGCCTCTATATCCATCCCTGGTCGGTGCAGGTGCTGACGGAAGCGCTGGAAGGGATTGGAACGGATGGAAGCGGCCCCAAAGCACGAAAGGCACGGCTTCGGCTCAGCTTCGGCGTGACGAGCCAGAAGGCGCACAATGCGGAAATTACCGTGCGGGCAAGAATTTACGCGGTGGGAACAGCGGTGAGGGATTCTCTGCGCCAGGACTGCGGCCAGTCGCCGGATAAGGATTTTGCGGGAGGTTTTGTCTGTGAAAGGGAAATCCAAATGACGGCGCTTGCCGGGAAGGAGACGCCGGAGGTGATGCGGCTGGAGATGGAAAATGTCCGCCTGTGGGATACGGAATCCCCCTTTCTCTATGCGGTGCTTCTGACTGTGGAGCGGGAAGGGAAGGAGATCGACCGCCATGTGCAGGAGTTTGGCCTACGCAGTCTGAGCTTTGACGCAAAAGAGGGAATGTGCCTGAACGGAAGAAAGATTAAGCTGCGGGGCGGTTGCATACACCATGACAACGCTTCTCTCGGGGCTTGTGCCTATCCTGCAGCGGAGAGACGGAAAATACGGATTCTGAAGGAGCAGGGTTTCAACGCGGTGCGCACGGCCCATAATCCGGTTTCCTTTACCTTTCTGAACCTTTGTGACAGAATGGGAATGCTGGTTCTGGAGGAGGCTTTTGACTGCTGGGAAAGAAGAAAGACGGAAAATGATTACCACAGCTTTTTTGCGGAATGGTGGGAACAGGATCTGAGCGCGATGGTTCTTCGGGACAGAAATCATGCGGGAATCTTTGCCTGGTCCGTGGGAAATGAAATTCCCGAATTTACCGGAAGCAGGCGCGGGCTTGCCATTGTCAGGGAGCTTGCGGCCTGCGTCAGAAGTCTGGATGTCTCCCGGCCCGTCACTCTGGGACAACATGCCGTGCTGAACCAGCAGCTTCTCGGTGCCAGGACAAATCTGACCTTTGAGCAGCTGCAGGCTGTCGTTCCGGAGGAACCTGGCGTCGTGGATGGCGTGGATTACTGGGATCTGTGGACGGCAAGCGGCTGGGAGCAGCTGGATCTTGCGGGCTATAATTACATCTGGCCCCGTTATGCGTCCGATGGATTGAAGCATCCGGCACGGGTAATCATGGGGACGGAAATTCATCCGTCCATGCTTTATGATTATTGGAAAGCGGTTCTGGAGAACGATAACTGTATCGGTGATTTTGTCTGGTCGGCCATGGACTATCTGGGCGAGGCAGGAACCGGCCGGGTGGAGTGGGATCCCGCCAGATTTGATAAAAGCTTTGTGGGAGAATTTCCCTGGCTCTCCAACAGCCAGGGCGATATTGATCTGGATGGAAATGTCCGTCCCCAGGGATGTTACCATAAGATTCTATGGGGACTGGATGAGGGCGTATATCTGTTTGTCCGTCATCCGGAGCATACGGATCAGGAGTATTGGGGAACCGGCTGGCACTGGGAGGATGTGAGCCGGGAATGGCCCTACGGGGAAGAGTACCGTGGAAAAATGGTAAACGTATACGCTTATGGAGACTGTGATGAGGTGGAATTTTTCCTGAACGGAAAATCCATGGGGAAGATGGCCCCGGAACGCTTCATTGCGTCCATAACGATTCCGTGGGAACCGGGGACGCTGGAGGCTGCGGCCTTCCGAAACGGAAAAAGAACCGCGCTGGACAGGCTTGAGACTGTGGGCAAAACGGAACAAATCACGATTCTGCCGGAGCAGAATCGGATTTTGGCGGATGGTCTTGAACTCGCCTTTGTGAAAATTGAACTGAGGGATAAAGCGGGACGTCTGGTCACTGGGGATGATCGGGAAGTGTCTGTGACCGTAACCGGTCCCGGCGTTCTTGTCGGTCTTGGTTCCGGTAATCCCTGTACACCGGAGAATTACGGAACAGGCAGGCGTTTGACCTGGCGGGGGCGGGCACTGGCCGTCATACGGGGAGAAACACAGCCGGGCAGGATCTGCTTGACCGTAAGCGCAGAAGGACTCCCGGAGACGGCAGTGACTGTGGAGGCCGTGGAACAGACCGGGGAAGAGCGGTATGACATTTCCTCATCCGGCCGGTCATAAAAAGACAGTCAAAACGGATAGTGACATTTTATGACCGATGGGATAAGATGAAAAAGAGCTGGAAACTGCGGAAAAGAAGCGCGCTGTAAAGAAAGCGGACGCGCCTGCGGAAAATGCTG
>CALWEP010000028.1 GCA_944377325.1 uncultured Lachnospiraceae bacterium | reverse complement strand
GCCGTGGTTCCGTCTCCCGGGATTCCCAGGGAAATCATGGGAATAATGGCGCCGCCGATGGACGCGTTATTTGAAACCTCAGGCGCAATTATTCCGTCCACACATCCCTCGCCGAACTGCTCCGGATGCTTGGAGGCATTCTTCGCCATGGAATAGGCCACCACATTGGAGAGAGACGCTCCCATTCCGGGAAGAAATCCGATTCCCAGGCCCACCGCAAAGGAACGGATAATATTTGCCAGATTATCTTTCAGGTCTTTAAGAGGAAGATGGAAACGGTCAATTTTTCCCGTAAAGATTCCCGCCGCTCCCGTACTTCCCTTGGCGTAGTCCTGCAGAATGGTAGCTCCTGCAAAAATACCCGTCAGCACGCAGATCATATCGAAGCCGCCCGCCAGATAGTAAGAGCCGAAGGTAAATCTGGGAGTGGAGGAAATGGGAGAATAGCCGATCTGAGTGATCAGCAGGCCGATCCCGGCCGCAATAAATCCCTTGAACATCTTTCCTTTGGAAAGACCGATTACAAGAGTGATGGCCAGCACGCCCAAGCCGAAGTATTCCCAAGGCCCCATTTTAACCGCCCAGTCAGAGATAATGGGACAGGCAATCATGGCGATTATTATGGAGGGAACCGTTCCCAGGAAATTTGATACCGTGCCTGCGGAAAGGGCTCTGGTCACTTCTCCCTTTTTGGTCATGGCATAGCCGTCATAGCAGGTGGCCACGGAGCTGGGCGTACCGGGAATCCCCAGCAGCACGGAACCGATAAAGCCTCCCGAACAGCTTCCCACCCAGATGGATATCAGCAGCGCAATGGCCACATTGGAATCCATGGCAAAGGTCAGGGGAAGAATAATGGTGATCGCCAAAGCTCCCGAAAGGCCGGGAATGGCTCCCAGAATCAGTCCGATCAGCCCGCCTATGGTCATCATGAACAGGCAGCCGGGCTGAAGCAGTACGCCCAAAGCATTGATAAAATCAGTCATATTCCCGCCTCCTTAAAAGAACATTCCCCTCGGAAGGGGCAGAACAAACAGCTTCTCAAAAATATAGAATACGGCCGCTGTCAGTATGACAGAGAAAATCAGACTCCGATACCACGGAATATTCCTGTTCTTTCCGAACATAACGGAAAGGACGAAGGTGCCGATGACTGTGGAAGGCATATATCCCACAAAAACCATCAGTACGCAATATCCCGCCACAACAGCGCTTATTCTTCCCAGGCGTGCCAGCTGCTTTGGCGTGTATGCGGGCTTATCCTCCTTCTTCCCTCCTGTCACTAAAAGTCCCAGTCCGCAGATTATCAGAAGCCCGGCGCTTATATATGGAAATACCTTAGGACCTATATCGCCTGCCATGGAAGATGCCGGAAACTGCGAAGTGAGAAATGCCACCCCAATTCCCAGTGCCAAAGCGATGAGTCCCGTCGAACGATCTTTTGTCATAGCTCTCCTCCAATTGCTCACCCCGCCGGTTTCCGGCGGGGCACTGCGCAAAGTTATCTGTTCTGAATCTCATATGCAGTATCGAATTTCTCCTGCATCTCATGGACATAGTCGATGGATTCCTGCTGAGTCTTATACTCCCAGGCAGCTCCCAGCTTTGCAAGGCCGTCCTGAAGAGTCTGATCCTGGTTGGCCTGCTGCAGGTATTCGTGAATCTTGTCCACATCAGCCTGATTCATACCGGCCGGTCCGAGAAGAATCATGCAGGTCGGCAGATCGCAGGGTTCATATCCGCACTCTTCAATGGTAGGTACATTTTCAATGCTCTGACACTTTAAGGAGCCTAAGGTTACCAGACAGCGCAGGTCTCCCGACTCCACGTAGGGAGCAGCCGTCGCCGTAGGCAGAGTGGAGAAATCGACCATGCCGCCCATAAGGCTGGTAATGCGGTTTGCGCTGGAGCCGCTGTCCACAATGGTCGTTTCAAAGCCTACTTCATTCTGCAGGAGAAGAAGGGCGTTATGTCCCGCTTTGTTGGTTTCCACACCGCCCACCAGATCGCCGGGATTTTCTTTGGCGTAGGCCACAAAATCCTCAAAGGTCTCATAGGGGCTGTCCGCATTTACAAAGATTCCGTTTCCTTCCGTTCCCTCGGTAGTCGCCAGCCCGATAATGGTAAAATCGTCAAAACTGTGGTCATACTGTCCGGCGGAAATGGTTCCGCAGAAGCCGGTATGGGGCACATATAAGGTCAGTCCGTCCGGCTTTCCGTTGCGGACCGTTTCCGCCGCAACGGCTCCCGCTCCCGTCTCATCATTAATAATCACAAAATTGCTTCCGGTCACATCATTCATGGCCTGAGCAAACAGTCTGACGATCATGTCGCTGCCGCCGCCCGCCGCTGCAGGCACATAAAGGGTTACGTTTCCGCTGGGCCAGCTGCTCTCGCCGGCAGACGCTTCCTCCGCTGCCGCTTCAGAAGCTTCGGAGCCTGCCGCCGCCTGTGCCGCTGTGGTCTCCTTCGCCGTTTCTCCGCTTCCGCATCCCGCCATCGCTGATGCCGCCAGTGCCGCTGCCGCCGCAATTCCCATCCATCTCTTTGCCTTCATACTCTTCTCCTTCTTTCTTTAAAATTGAACTGATTGTTTTGCGTATCTATATACAACCTCTTTTAAGAGGCCGTCTTTCTTCAGCCGTTCGAAATCCAGCTGCATGGGCATTCCCGGAGTACCGGGCAGATAAAATTTTCCGTTCTGGATTTCACTGGTTACGCTCATGTAAGGCACCAGCACCTCCATAATCGGCTGATGATATTCGATCAGGCCGTTTTCCTCATAAAGTGCGCCCAGCACCACATTGGCAAAGGTGATTCCCCCTGTTTCCAGGCCTAAGCCTCTCTCCTGAGCCAGATCTCTGACTCTCATGATCTCACTGACGGAATAAAGGTTGGCATTGGCCGGCTGCAGGTGCTTTGCTCCGTGCTCCGCATACTGCACAAAGGTGTGATAACTCCTTACCGACTCTCCCATGGCAATGGGAACGTCGATATCCGCTTCCGCCAGTCTGTCGGTCAGCTCCCTCAGCCCTTCCATATCGTAAGCATGGATCGGCTCCTCAAACCAGGAAATGTGAAACGGAGCAGCTTCTTTCGCAAAATCAAAGGCAGTATCCACATCCCATGCCTGATTGGCATCCACCGCAATGCCGAAGTCCTCGCCCAGCGCCTCGCGGACCTTCTCAAGCCTTCTCAGATCTCCCGTCCAGTCCTTTGACTGGCCGATCTTGAATTTTGTCTGGCGGTAGCCTTCCGCCTTAAAACGGAGCATATCTTCAACCAGCTCCTCATCGCTTAAAAGCACCGATCCGCCGCCTTTATACACGTTGGCCCAGTCCTTTTTTGCCCCCAGGAACCGGTGCAGCGGCTGTCTCCTCCTTCTTGCCAGCAAATCCAGCAGGATCATATCCAAGCTTCCCAGCTCTCTGGTATGAGCGCTCTGATACCCGAAATTCCGGATGTTCCAGTAGAGCTTCTCGATCAGTTCTCCGTTGGTCATAGGCTCCGCATCCAGAAGAATGGGAATGAAAAAACTCAGCATAAGCTCGGTGCACGGGCCTTCCCCGTATGCTCCGTCCGTGTCATAAAGCTTTACCCAGCTTCCGAACAAACTGGCCGTCCGAATTCCTCCGGTCCCGTCCTTAAACGGTTTCGGCAGCGGAATGGGAGATAACCGGTAGAACTCCGCCCGTTCGATTTTTATGGTATCCGGGTAGGCAAACATATTTTCCATAAATTACCTCTCCTTTATATTTTGTTTAATTTTTATTTGTTTTTCTTTATATTTTTAGTATAATTGCAATATAGATGTTTGAAAAGTTCATTAATTTTGCACTTGTTGTGCAGTTAAATTCACAATTCCTATTCCGCAAAGATTGCGTCAGCCGAAACCGCAAAGGAGAAAAATTATGGATATCAAACAGCTGGAATACATTCTGACCATTGCCGAAGAGCAGAATATCACCCATGCGGCAAAAAAACTCTACATTACCCGATCTGCCTTGAATTACAGCCTGCTCAATCTGGAGAAGGACCTGGGCTTCCCCCTTTTTAAAAGACTTCAGAACCGTCTGATCCCTACCTATGCCGGAGAAATGTATATCAGCCAGGCCAGGCAGATCCTGTCCTCCTGCCGGGAGCTTTCCCATACCATGGCCGCTCTTTCCGACGCGTCGGAACGGAGGCTCAATATCGGCGTCACCGTGGGAGGCGGCCAGCAGATTCTGATGGACGTTTTTCCGGATTTCTGCAAAAAATACCCTCACATTACCGTTCACCTGGTGGAGGCAAACAGCCGGGTATTGGAAAAGGCCCTGCTTTCGGGAGAAATCGATATGGCCTGGTCCGGTACTATCCCTGACAACCCGCTGATCGATTACATCCTCACAAGGCCCAAGGACCGTCTCAGTCTGGCTGTGCCGAAAACCAATCCTCTGGCCCAAGCCTGCCGGCTGGAGGAAAAAAATCACTCGGTGATCGACCTGCGCCTTTTTAAAGAGGAAACATTTATTATCATGAACAAAAACTCTTTCATCCGTCCTCAGACCGACGAATATTTCCATTTCGCCGGGTTTAAGCCCAAGGTTCTGATGGAATGCAGCCTGATGGGCATGGCTTCCCACTTCGCCGCCAGCGGGCTGGCCCTCGCCTTTGTTCCCAGCTCCCAGACGGATATCAATGACCGCTGCTTCCGCTTTTTCGTGGAGCCGCTGAACCGCACCATTTCCACAACCATTCTGTACCGGAAAGGAAGCCTGTTCACCGAAGTGGAGAACGATCTGATCCGGAGGATCGTTCAGCAGAACCGGTAATCTTCCGCTCCGTCCTGCTTACGGCAAAAAAAACAGGCTGCACGCATCCGCGTACAGCCTGGCCGCTTTGGTTAAAAAAATTATTTTCTCTTCCCTTAAATTTTTTGATACTCAGCAAAGAAAAATAAAGGCAAGTCATCATTCACTGTTTCCTTACTATACGAACATGGTTCATCCACATGTCGCAGTACAAATCCGTGATCCGATGCCACATTCAGATAATAAGACAAAGATCGGTGATAATGCTTTGTTGTTCCCCAGAAGTTATTTTCAAACGAATATGGTTTCAAATATGTACGAATGGATTTTGCATATTTGAACCCCTTTTCATCCACCAACCACTGCCCGTCATAAAATGCCGGATGAACAATTGAATAATAAAAAATACCGTTTTCCTTTAATATTCTTTTGCATTCCGAAAAAACAATTTCTATATTTTCTATATCCATCAATACCTGATTGCAGAAAACCAAATCAAAAGTCCCCTCCTCAAAAGGGAGTTTCTCTGATATGTCATGCAATGCATATATACAATGAGGATATTTTCCCCGTGCAATTTCAATCATTTTTTCAGACCCGTCCACTCCTAACACATTTGCACCTATAGAAGTAAAGTAATTAGTATAATATCCGTATCCACATCCTAAATCTAAAACCTTTTTCCCCGTAAGATCCCGAAATCGTTTTTTTACAAAAAGCTTATTGCTTTTTGCATATTCCGATCTTTCCTGATCTAAAACATATTTCTGCGCTGCTTCATCCCATTGTTCAAGTATCTTTTTCATCGCTATTCCATACCCCTTACCTTTTAAGCAGTCTTATCTCAATTTTATTTTACAGGTCCTGCAGAATCTCCTTCCTCTTCTCTTCATACTCCTCTCTGGTAATCACTCCTGTCTGATACAGCTCCTCTGCCTTTTTCAGGCGAAGCTCTATGCTCCGTCCGGACCCTTCCGGCGCCGTTCTCCTCTCTTTCGTCTGTCCGTCCCCTTCCTCCTCATCGTCCACAATGATCTCATGGGAGCTGATTCCCTTCTCAGAAAAAGCATTTATCCCATGGGCAGCGGTTATAATCACAGCCACTGCCGTCCAGAAAATACCGAATGTGCCCATCATAGGCATTACCACAAACAGTCCCAGGAAGCAGAACACCAGTCCTGCGCAGAAGCCCACCATAGACTGGGTTTTCCCCGGTTTTACTTTGATCTTCTTTGACATTCCGTTCCTCCTTATCACGTTTTTCCGTCCTTACGCCATCTCCCGCCCCGGCTGAATCCCTGCACTCAGGCTCTCTTATTCCGCCTCCGCAGTATCGGCCGGCGGCTCAGACAGATTCTTTGCCGGATCCAATTCCAGGCTGCACATCCGGACCTTTCCCCTCTGATCATAACAGATGCGGAGAAAACCTCCGTCCTCCAGCTTCCATCTGTCCTCCTGTTCTTCCGTCTGATCCGGTTTTCCCCATACGTCTTCCAGCTGGTTCCTTCCGTACCCGCTGATGACAGAATTAAGCTCCCTCTCTTCCATTTCCGCCGCAAAAGAAAGGCCCGGCAGATTGTCATTGCTCTTTCTGCTGCGATATCCGTAAAGCCACAGGAACGCAAGCACGAGAACGACTGCTGCGGATACTCCCGCAATCAGAAGGCTCCGGCGGACAGAACATACGGTTCCCCGCTCTTTCACTGCCCCGCACCTCCCCTATCTCTTTTTCTGTATAAAAGTATAGCACAGAAATAAATTCCGGATATTACTTATATCTTACCTTTTTCTTAAACAGAAAACTGCAAAAGCTTTTGATCCCTCTGTTCTGCTCTGGTATACTGAAGATGCGGCGTTTTCAGGCAAACCATGAGCGCCGCTGAAAACTGAAAAACGCCCGGAATCTTCCGAGCAGAAAGGAATTTGCCATGAATATCAATTCTCAGACCCATTCCGTTATGATCGCCGGAGCCCACGGCTTTACCGGCTCCCGAGCCATGGAATATTATCCGGAGGCTGTTCCCGTCCCCGGTGAGCTTCTGCGGAACGCGGATCACCGGCTGGCTGATTTCATCCGGGCCGCTGAGCCCCAAATCATCATCAACGCGGCGGCTGTTTCCGACATCGGAACCTGCGAACGGAATCCGGAGGCTTCCTATGCCGCCAACGTCACCCTGCCCGTCATCCTGGCCGGAGCCGCCCGGGAAACGGGAGCAAAGCTGATCTCCTTCAGCTCCGACCAGGTCTATACCGGTCTCCCGGAATCCGGTCCCTACCGTGAGGATTCTCCCCTGCCCGTTCCCGCCAATGTATACGCCCGTCACAAGCTGGAGGCGGAACAGCGGGTGCTGGACATCGCCCCTGACGCGGTGCTGCTCCGGGCTGCCTGGATGTACGATATGCCTCTTTACCGGGGAACCGCCCTGCCGGACAGTCCCGGATATGCAGCCCCTTCTCCCCACGCCAACCGGGGAAATTTCCTGATCACCGTTCTGGATGCCGTGCTTCATGGACGTCCTCTGTCCTTTTCCTCACGGAGATACCGAGGCATCACCTATGTACGGCAGGCCGTCTCTTTTCTGGATCAGGCGTCCCGCCTGCCGGGAGGCGTATACAACTACGGCAGTGAAAATGACCGGAATATGCTGGAAACGGCGAAGGCCCTGCTGCGGGAGCTGGGCCTTGAATATCCCGTGCAGGACAGCGGACTGGTTCAGCACAATCTCTGGATGGACTGCAGCCGGATCCGCCGTCTCGGCATTGACTTTGACACCACCGTTCAGGGCTTCCGGCGCTGCATCAGCGATTACGGCCTGAGAAACCTGCCAGGCTGATCCCTACCGGGAGCCATTCTTTCCCGGCCCGCGGGAAATCTTCTTTCTGATCAGGATTTTTCCCACCACTGCTGTGAGAATGATCACGGCAGTGAGAATTCCAAACAGAAGAACGGACGTATACCAGGGAGCCGACATCAATGCATACCGCTGAGGATGGGTTTTATAATCCCAATAGGTCCATACGCTTTCAGCAATAAACACTCCTGCAAAAGACCCGATCACGCAATTCAGAAATGTATTCACCTTACTCCACATAAGCCCTCTCCTCTCTTACTCTTCCGCAGAAGGATCCCGGCACACGCCCAGGAACAGCCAGACGTCGTTGCGGCTGTCGCGGATCCCGAACAGGAACGGCCGGTCCAGGATCATTTCCGCCCTTTCCTCCTCTTCTGCCAGCGCCGCCCCCTCTGCCATGGCGATCATGGTATAGGCCGCCCCTTCCACTCCTTCTTCATCCACTCCGATGTGAGCCTCCTGTATGGCCCGGTCCACATAGAGCGGATCCTCCGACATATCCGAAAAGTCCGCGCTTATGCTGTCAAACATATTTCCCAGTCCCATGCTTTCCAGAGGATCCTTTAAATCAAAGCTGCTTCCGAAGGAAAACCGGGGAACCTTCCAGACCACTTCCCCCCATGTCCATTCCTCCTCTTCCGGGGAAAAGATTTCCCGAAGCCGTTCCCTATCCCGGAGAAATTCATCCGGGTCGGTCCCTTCGTCCGGAAGCGCAAAAATCATTTCACAGCCATTGTTCGTGCCCAAGCCGGAAAGAGTCCAGCCGTCCCTCTTCATAAAGCTGCCCATGGGATCTGTCCTGTTCATAAACGGCGTCTCCACCTCCGAACCGTCCTGTCTGGTAAAGATATCCTCTTCCGTCAGGCTCTCCTGAAACCGGTCCTGCCAGCCCCCGTAAAAATACAGCGTATTGACCAGGGCAAGCACCATGTCCGGCGAAAGCTTCATTTCCGGAGCAAGCACGCCTTCCGTCTGGTCAGCGATCCACTGTCCCATCCTTTTTCCCGTCTCCGGATTTGTAAAGTCCACATGATAGGAGGATGCGAAAAAGTTCTCCACGCACTGTTCCTGGTATTCCGGCTTCAGAGAAATCTCCTTCGAGATCCACAGGGAATCCCCCAGCCAGACGGCGCTGTCCGCCGGTCCTTCCCCGTACTCTTCCGCCTGGGCCTGTTCCCGTTCCTGAGTATAGACATAGGTCCGGTAGAGCTTTGCGCACTGCTCGGCCAGTTCCTCCTTTTCTTCCGTCCCGAGGACGGCCAGCAGCTCTTCTTCCGTCTCCCCCGAAGCGCCCATGCTCAGCATCCCCATGGCATAATACAGGCTTAACGGGCTGAACACTGCGTTGCCTTCCTCCCGGGAAAGCACAGCCTCCGTACTGCTGAAGGCAAAATCCTCCAGGCTCGCCTGAAACTCTTCGCTGATCCGGTTCTCCTCCAGCAGCTCGTTCCACTTTTCATACTCATCCGCTTTCAGACCCGCTTTTTCCACAGCAGCGGCTTCCATATCCGCTGCCGCTGTCCCCGTTTGCGCGGAGCAGCCGGAAGCCGCCAGCAATGCCGCCGCCGCGCCGATCATCAGCCTTTTTCTTTTCATCTTCTCCCTCTCCTCTCCCTTTCGCTCCTGTTTCCGCGGTTCTTCTTACCTCCACTATACCATATTCTGCCGGTCCGGATCTTACTTTCCCTTTACGTTTCTTTTAAGACTGTCTGCCGGACATCTGCCGTTTTATCTGCAGCATATGTTTTATATTGAGCAAAAAAGAGGAGAGCCTGTGCCGCCAAACGGAAAATCCCGTTCGGCCCGGCTAGTACAGCGCCTTTAAAATTTCCACGCATTTATCAATTCCCAGTATGCCGCTGCCCAGGCACACCTGGTAATTTGCCGCATAGCCCCATTTCATATCCGTGTAAAACCGGTGATAAGCCGCCCTTCTCTTATCCTTGCTCTTTATGCGGTCTTTCGGCGACTCGTCCTTTTCCCCGTATACCGTTACGATCCTGTTGGCTCTG
>CALWEP010000027.1 GCA_944377325.1 uncultured Lachnospiraceae bacterium | reverse complement strand
CTGAGATCACTGCGCCCAGGGCCGTTCTGATGGAGTCGTCCACAGGGCAGGTGAACTGAGAAAAGGGAGCAGATGAGCGGCGGAATCCGCTCAGCATTAGGAAGATCATAAGCCTGGTTGTGATTTTTGATGCGCTGAAAGAGGGTAGAATTTCCATGGAAGATCAGGTGGTAACCAGCGCATACGCCAAGTCCATGGGAGGCTCTCAGGTATTTCTGGAGGAGGGAGAAAAGCAGACGGTGGAGACGCTGATCAAATGCATTGTAATCGCATCGGGAAATGACGCGTCAGTGGCCATGGCAGAGTATATTGCGGGAAGTGAAGAAAGATTTGTGGAGATGATGAACGAGCGGGCGGCCGGCCTGGGAATGACGGGAACCTGGTTTACGGACTGCTGCGGCCTGACGGAGGATCCGGCTCACAGGACCACGGCCAGAGACATAGCCGTCATGTCCAGGGAGCTGATCAATTCCTACCCGCAGATTCATGAGTACTCCACCATATGGATGGATACCATTACCCACGAGACAAAGCAGGGAACGAAGGAATTCGGCCTGTCCAACACCAACAGGCTTTTGAAAATGGCGGTCAACTTTCAGGTTACGGGCTTAAAGACCGGATCCACCTCCGCAGCGAAATACTGCCTGTCGGCTACGGCGGAAAAGGACGGGGTCAGGCTGATTGCGGTGGTCATGGCTGCCCCTGATTACAAGGCCAGGTTTTCCGACGCGGCGGCGCTCCTGAACTACGGATACGGAGTCTGCCGCCTGTATGAGGACAAAGAGGGACTTCCTCTGCCTCAGCTGGAGGTGCGGAACGGCAGGGAAAGCTGCGTGCCGCTTGCATATTCCGGCAGCTTTTCCTATCTGGGAACCAGGGGAGAGGACTTCAGTCAGGTGGAAAAGGAGCTGGTGCTGGAGGAATCCCTTTCCGCTCCGGTGGAACAGGGCGAGCAGGCAGGAGTGCTGCGCTATACCCTGGCAGGAAAAGTGCTGGGCGAGCTCCCGGTGGTGACGGCGGCAGGCGTGGAGCGGGCCGGCTTCGGAGACTGCCTGGCGGGGGCATGGAAGCGGTTTTTCCAGGCATCTCCCCCGGAAAGGGCGGCGGGGATGTGAGGAATTTTGTTGTATCTGCAGGCAATTTATAGTATACTAATCCATGGCGGCAATGGGAATTTGCCGGGATTATTGGATGAAAAGGAGAACATATACCATGGACAGAATGGTTGGAACTGTTTCCAGAGGCGTGAGAGCGCCCATTATCCGTGAGGGAGACGATCTGGCGGCAATCGTTGTGGATTCCGTGCTGGCAGCGGCGGAATCGGAGCATTTTGACATAAGAGACCGGGATGTGCTGGCGGTGACGGAGGCTGTGGTAGCCAGAGCCCAGGGCAATTATGCCAGTGTGGAGGCCATTGCCAAAGACGTGAGAGAAAAATTCGGCGACAGTACGGTAGGAGTGATTTTCCCCATTTTAAGCAGAAATCGTTTTGCAATCTGCCTGAAGGGCATCGCCATGGGCTGCCGGAAGATTGTGCTGATGCTCAGCTATCCTTCTGACGAGGTGGGAAATCATCTGGTGGATATGGATCTGATGGATGAAAAGCATGTGAATCCGTGGAGCGACGTGCTTACGGAGGAGCGGTACCGGGAGCTGTTCGGATATCGGAAGCACTATTTTACCGGAGTGGACTATGTGGAGTACTACAAAGAGCTGATTCAAAATGCAGGAGCGGAGGTGGAGATTATTTTTGCAAATAATCCCAAAGCCATCCTGTCCTATACCGACATGGTGCTGAACTGCGATATCCATACGAGAAAGCGTACAAAGAGGATTCTGCTGGAGAACGGAGCGAAAAAGGTATGTTCTCTGGACGATATTATGACCGCCAGCATTGACGGCAGCGGCTACAATGACCGCTACGGCCTGTTAGGCTCCAATAAGGCTACTGAGGATACGGTAAAGCTGTTCCCCATTCACTGCCAGGAGATTGTGGATAAGATCCACTCCATGATGGAAGAGAGAACCGGGAAAAATGTGGAGGTTATGATCTACGGAGACGGCGCGTTCAAGGATCCGGTGGGAAAGATCTGGGAGCTGGCCGATCCGGTGGTGTCCCCGGCTTATACGAAAGGTCTGGAGGGAACGCCCAACGAGGTGAAGCTGAAATATTTGGCGGATAATGATTTCGCAGATCTTTCCGGCGAGGAGCTGAGAGAAGCGATTAAGAATTACATCCACGAGAAGGATGAAAAGGCGGCCAGCCTGGTGGGAACCATGGTTACCCAGGGAACTACCCCCAGAAGACTGACGGACCTGATCGGCTCTCTGGCCGATCTGACCAGCGGAAGCGGAGACAAGGGAACGCCGATCATCTATATTCAGGGATATTTTGACAATTATACAAAGTAAAAGGGACCGTAAGGGACCGAAAAAGAGCGCGGAGCCAAAATTGAGAAGGCTGCCGCGCTTTTTCGGCTTATTCGGGGAAAGATCAGTCCGCAGCCCTGCGGGCAAATTCCGTAGTTACCAGATCTTCATAGGGAACCCGCCGGGAGAGCTCTCCTGCCTCCTCAAGAATATTCTGGAGGAGAAGGAAGCTTTCTTCTGTGAAAACGGCGTCCTCCTTCCAGGTATCCTGACTTTTGTACCGGTCCACGATGATTGCCAGGGAGGAAAGATCGGTTTCCGGGAACTGGGGATGAATGGTTTCCGCGATTTCTTCCGAAGTATGGGTATTGACATATTCCAGGCCTTTCTGAACGGCATTGGTGAAGCCCTGAATAATATCCGGATTTTCCTCCATGTAAGAACGTCTGGCGGAGTAAGCGGTATAGGGAACATAGCCGGAATCCACTCCCAGGGAGGCCACTACGAAGCCCTGGCCCTGCTGCTCCAGAGCGGTGGCGAAGGGCTCAAATTCCACGGTGTAGTCGGCCTGGCTGCCGGGGAAGGCGGCGGCGGTAAGGCCGAAGGATATGCTCTGATCAATGGTCAGATCGGAGGCAGGGTCGATGCCGTTTTTCTTCAGAATGTACTCGAAGACCATCTGCGGCATTCCTCCTGTTCTGCGGGGCATAATGAAACAAATGGGATCAGGGCGGTCCGCTTGCGCTTTCCGGCTCCTGCGCCGCCGCAGGAAGCTTCCGTTCTCCGGCATTTAAGCCGGCGGCGGGACTGCCGCCGGCAGAAGAAGGCCATCCGTATTTCAGCCGGATCCGGGGCATCCCGTTTTCATCCACGTCGATCCTGTCAATGAGCAGCTCGACGTCTCTTCGCTCCAGGACGCCCTCGGAGAGAATCCGGTCGGCTGTCTCCAAGGCGTTTTCCGGCGCGGAATTTCCGGCGGAGGCGGCTGCCCCAAGCTCTTCTGCCCGGATTTCAAGAGCGCGGATCTGAGCGGTCAGCTCTCTCTGAGCAGAGTCGTAGGCCTCGCCGATCAGCCTTTCACTGCCCTCCGCTGCCGCCAGATCAGCTGCTTTCTGAGCGAGGAGTATTTTCAGCTGTTTTTTCCTGGCAGAGACGGCGTCGGAAAGTTCCCGGCCTCTGTCATGCGCAGCTTCCGCCTCATCAAGGTCTCCCGGATCGAAGGCGGCGATCCGGTCTTCCAGGGCATTGCGGCATACCCTTATGTAGGTCAGCACATCCTTTGTCAGGTCCTTTTCCCGGATCAGGTGGGCTCTGCCGCAGCCTCTGGGGCCTCCGGAGTTGTAGGAGGAGCAGATATAATAGCTTCGCTCTTTCCCGGAGGCTCGGCGGCGGATCGGGGTGAGACGCCTTTTGCAGTCCGCGCAGAACAGGCAGGTTCCGAATGGGCTGGGAAGGCCGGAAGGCGTCCACGGCCGGCGGCTTCCTCTGTAGTGAGTCCGGTTTCTCGTCTCCTTTGTTTCCTGGACCAGGGCAAAGGCCTCTCTGTCAATGATGGGCGGATGATGGTTTTCAAAGACGAACTGCTCCTCTCTGGGTACCCGTTTATCCGTTCCGTGCACCGTATTTCGGGAGCGCTTCCTCAGACGCAGCGTTCCCGTGTAGAAATCATTGTCCAGAATTCCTTTGACCATGCGGTCGGACCATTGAGCGGCGGCTGCCCGCCGGGACAGACGGCCTTCCGACAGCTCCCGTTCCCTCTGCATCATGGAGGGGGTAGGCGTCCCCAGGGCGGTCAGACGCTCTGCGATTCTGCGGTATCCCAGGCCGGAGAGATACCAGCGGTAGATGCTTCGGACGAGCTCCGCTTCCCTGGGAACGATCTCCAGAACGGTTTTGTCCGCGGCGTTCCTCCGGTAGCCAAAGGGCGGGCGGGTAATCAGGGTTCCCGCCTTCTGCCTGGCGCCGATGGCTCCTTTGATTTTTCTGCTGGTGTCCTTTACGTAGCGCTCGTTGAACCAGGTTTGGATGCCGATCATATCGTCATTGGATTCCATGGAATCGTAGTGATCGTCAACTGCCAGCAGACGCTTTCCCCGCTCCTGAAATTCATCCAGGAGAAGGAGAATCTTCGCGTTGTGCCTGCCCAGACGGGAAAAATCCTTCACATACACGGTGTCAATGTCCCGGTCCAGATCGGCCATCAGCCGCTGAAACCCCGGACGATCGAAGAGATAGCCGGAAATGCCGTCATCTTCATACCAGCGGTCGATGGACGCGCCGCGGTCGGCTGCATACTGGCGGAGGATCAGCTTCTGGTTTTCTATGGATACGTAATTCCTCCGGTCATCGTCCCTGGAGAGACGGACATAGCCCGCGTTCACAGTTCCTCCTGTCTGCCGTTCCGGTGATTTCGGATCAGAGCCTTCATTCCGGCCAGGAGCTCCCTGTCCGGCGGTCCGTCCAGAAAGGTGACGGTGCGGAAGCCGGCAGCCGTATAACGGCTCCGTTCGGCTTCCCACTCCTGTTCGGAGGAAAAATCGCTGCGCCAGAGATAGTGGGTCGGTTTATTCAAAATAGCCCCATTCCTTTACAAAGCTTTCTTGTTTTCCATAATATAAAAAGAGGACAGATTTTTTGCCTGTCCTCTTTCGGTTCTTATTCTTTTTCATACGCCGTTCGGAGCTTATCCGCTCTTTTACATTTTTCTGCCGGGAGCGGATTTGGTCATGTTCTTGGAAGCAGCGGCGGTGCGCTGTCTGGAAGATGCGGAGGCGGCGGACGGATTCAGATCGGCAAAGCTGACCTTCACTCTGGACTGGGTCTTGGAAGAGCCGTCCTTCTGGATCGCCGCGTCAATGGTATTCATGCGCTCGGCTGTCTGAGCCGCCAGGTCCAGCTGAGTTTTCGCTCTGGTTTCCAGAGCGTTTGTGAAAATGTCCACGCCGCCCCATTCAGGCATGGCGTTGCTGACGGTCAGAGTCATCATACGGACCTTGGAGGCCAGATCGTCATTTGCCATATCACGGATACGGGAGTATTCCGATCTGCCGGCGCTGATATTTCCGCTGTCCAGGGCATCCTCGGCATTCAGCATGGGAGAGGTGATATTGTCCGTTACATACTGATCATATTCCTTGATGGAGTTTCCTGCTACCCGAAGGGATTGAAGGGAATCCCGCAGCTCCTTCATTTCTTTAAGTCTCTTTCTTCCTTCGCTGGAAAACGGATGGTGAGATTTGATATATTTGTCGCAGTCCTTGATGAGATCGCTCATTTCATCGGATGAAAAACTCATCAGCTGCCGATCCTCCGGCAGTTCCTGCAGCTTTCTGTCGAAATCCATCAGCTTAGTGTATACGTTTACAAAAGACTGGGATCTTCCGCTGATTCCTGCCTTCTGCATATTTTCGATGTGACTTTTGTAGCTCATGTCATATCTTCCTTTTTATCACTGATTTCCATATTATAACAGACCGCAAATAGAACTGCAAGATTGGGGGCGTGAGCGGTAGGGATATTGCCCCAACGGTCCGTATTATGCCGCTTGTGAGGCCTAAATTCCCTTGATAAATTTGGTGGGAGACTTCATGGTGTATTTCTTGAATACGGAGCAGAAGTGCTTGTAGTCGGAAAAGCCTGTGGCGTCGGAGATTTCATTAATCCGGTATTTGCCCGTTCCAAGGAGAGTGATCGCCTGCTGAACGCGGTATCGGTTGAGGAAATCCAGAAAGGTCTGGCCCGTGACCTCCTTGAATTTGCGGCTGAGGTAGCTGGCGCTGACGCCCAGCTCCTCCGATATGGATTCAATGCTCAGCTTGCCTGCGTATCCGGAAGGGATGCGCCTCAGAGCCTGAGCCACATAGCCTTTTTCAGACCGGTCCAGGGAGATGTAATATTCCAGACTCAGACTGCCCTCCTCCGGTTCCGCCTGTTCACGGGCTGCTTCTGCTTGACGGCCGGCGGCCAGCTCTGCGGCGACTTTCTTCATAACCTGAGCCAGCTTTTCCTCATCCACCGGCTTGAGCAGGTATTCCCGTACTCTGGCGTCGATGGCGCGGCGGGCGTATTCAAATTCCGCATAGCTGGTCAGAATCAGACTGACGAATTTGACCGATTCCGATGCCCGGCGGATCATCTCAATGCCGTCCAGATAGGGCATGCAGATATCGGCTATGACCACGTCCGGCTTGTATTCCAGGATCTTTTCCAGCCCTTCCTTTCCGTTGGAGGCTTCCGCCACCACAATGCAGTCCATGGAAAGCCAGTCTATGGTGTAGACCAGCCCTTTTCGGATAATATCTTCATCTTCCGCGATCAGTATTCTCAGCATATGTTCTCCTCTCTGCGGGCCGGCAGGGTAATGACCAGCGTGGTGCCGCAGCCCTCTGCGCTCCGTATTTCCACTCCGTAAGGCTGACCGTAGAGCAGCCGGATCCTTCGGTGGATATTGTACAGCCCGGAATGACGGCTTTTGTTTTCCTTCTGCTCCAGGAGCCGGCTGAGCTGGCTGAGGGCCGTTTGGGTCATGCCGGCTCCGTCATCCCGGCAGATCATCACAAGGTTGCCCTCATGGATGTAAGCTTTCAGCTCCACCGACAGGTGTTCCCTGTTGCCGAAGCCGTAGCGCACGGAGTTTTCAATCATGGGCTGCAGCACCAGCTTTGGGGTCATGCAGTCCATGGTCTGCTCCTCCACGTCTATGGCGCAGGACAGCCGTGTGCCGAACCGGTATTTTAGAATGGTGAGATAATTGTTTAAATGTTCCAGGTCCTCCCGAAGGGTTACCTCCGTCCGGCTGCCGTCCAGACTGTAGCGCAGCAGGCCGGACAGGCAGACGATCATCCGGGAAGCCGTTTCCGGTTCAATCCGGCACATATATCGGATATTTTCCAGGGTATTGTAAAGAAAATGGGGATTGAACTGAGATTCCAGCTGGCGGTTCTGGGAAACGGCCACCAGCTCTGCCATGCGGCGGTTGTTTTCCATCTGCTGTCTCAGGCTGCCGATCATCCCGTTGTAGGCGTCGGCAATGGTTTTAAACTCGTTGTTGCTCTCCACCTGAACGCGGCAGTCCAGATTTCCCTTTTTTCCCTGGTCCATCACATCCAGGATCCGGTAGAAATCCTCCGTCTTTTTTTCCGTTACCTTCCTGGTGGCCGCAAAGACCCAAATGGTCATGATCAGAAGGGCAGTGATGACCAGAGCCGTATTGAGCGCCAGAGAAATCACAATATTATGTACGTCGGAAAGAACGTAGATCCGAAGGCGGCCCTGGCAGGCGGAGCGTACGGACATGAGGTAGAGCTGGCGGCCGTAGGAGAGCCAGGTGCCGCCGGCCCGGATTTCCCGGGCCAGCTGGTGGCTGTCCGTCAGAAAGCCGGAGCTGCTGCTGAGCAGGGTCCAGCCGAAGGGGTCGGTGACCACGGTCTGAGCTGCGGAGTGCTCCAATATGGGCTGCAGCGCGCTGTCCGTCAGAAGAAAGATCAGATAGCCCTGAAGGGCTTCTCCGCTGTAAACGGCCCGTCCCAGTGCCAGAGCGGCCCCCTTTTGGCGGAAGCCGTCCAGAAGCCGGAGTACGGTTTCTCCGGGATGGGATTCCATGGTGGCAAAGATTCCCCAGGATACGCCGGAGGGCATCCGGAGAAAATCGGGCACAGAGCTGCCGTCGGTGAGAATTACCTGACGGTCGGCTCCCAGCATATAAAATTCTGCTTCATAGTCAAGACCGGAGGTGGAGCGGTAAATTTCCTCGAAAATTTCCGCCCGCTCAGCGGCATCCGGCTCCCCGTCAAACAGGCCCCCGAACAGCTCCAGACGCTCCAGCTCCTGACTGCAGGTGGAAACGAGCTGTTCCAGCCGGTCGGCCGTATAGTCCCGCTGCGCTGTGTTTTCCTCCCATCGGCCTTTGAGAAGCAGTCCCATAAAAATAAAGCAGCAGATCAGGGTGATGGACACTGCCGGAACAATGGCCAGTCCAATGAACAGCCGCTGCAGTTCTTCTCTGAAATACCGCTCTTTTTTCATTTTGAAAGCCCCTTTTCGTAGATTTCGGAAAAATGCTCCAGCCACTGCTCCCTGCGCTCCGCTACCAGCTCCAGGTCATCCTGTATTACGGGGAGCATGCTTTTGGGAGGAAGGCCTTCCGGCTCGCTCACATCCGTCCGTACGGAACGGCGGTTCAGCTGTCCGGCGATGACGGACTGAGCGTCCCTTCCCGTGACGAAATCCACAAACTGTTCGGCCTCTTCCTTATGTGAGGAGGATTTTGCGATGCAGACCACATCCGGCGTGGAGAGTACGCCCTCCTTCATGTAGACGAGACGGACCGGCTCTTTGGAGGCTGCGTACCGCGCTCCCCCTTCTTCAAAGGTCAGCCCGACGGTGTACTGGCCCCTGGCCACTCCTTCGTAGACCTGGGAGGAGCGCTCCAGAAGCTTTCCGTCCAGGTTTTCGCAGAAACGCTCTACGTAGTCCCAGCCCTGCTCCGGATCGCCTTCGCCCATGGCGTAGAGCATATTGATCAGATGTTCCCAGGCGGAAGAGGAGGCGGCCGGATCTCCCATGGCGATCTGCCCCTTCAGCTCCGGCTGAAGCAGGTCTTCATACCCTTCTATCCGGATGTTTCCGATGAGGTTGGTGTTGACCATGATCACGCTGGGAACGTCGGTGAAACGGGTCATGTTTCCCTCCGTGTTTTTGAATTCTTCCCGGACCTCAGACTCTCCGGCACTGATATAGGGCTCGAAAAGCTCCTTCTGAGGAGAGGTGATGGACAGGGAGCCGCCCCAGAAAATGTCGCAGGGGGGCTCGCCGCCCCGGGCCATCAGCTCCAGCAGCTCTCCTGTGCCTCCGGACAGAATCAGTACGGGAATTCCCGTCCGGGCTTCAAATTCCGATACGATGGGATCGATGAAATCCTGGGGATGGGGACAGTATACCACCAGTTCTTCGCCGGAAGAGGGCCGGCTTTTGCTGCAGGCAGAAAGGCCCAAAAGCGCTGCTCCGCCGAAAAGCGCAGCGGCTCCAAGGGCTCTGAAAAGCCGAATTCTGTTCCGTCCCTGCGTATGCTTCATCCGAATACCCCCTGCTTTTGAGTAAAGCGGACCGCAGCTGCGGTCCGGACTATTGAAAATTTTACCAGCAAGCCTACAGAATGTAAACCCCTCTCGGGTCAAAATCCAGGTATGCCTTTTCGCCTGCCTCATAGATTCTGCGGTTGATGGGATTGTAGTCGGTGATCTGAATTTCCGTATCTCCCAGCATGGCCTGGTAATACTGGTAGGCTCCCATAAAGGTGGAAAGGGTAACCGTAACTTCCAGAACGCCCTGCTCCGCCAGGCTGGCTCCCTCGGGCCGGATCACCATGGTGGCCTTATCTCCGGCTTTGGCGTCGGCAAAGTTGTTCACTTCCAGCTCTTTTCCTGCGACACGGATCATAGCCTTATCTCCGGAGACGGACCGCACCTCCGCGTCCAGGAAGTTGGCCTCTCCGATAAAGTCGGCTACGAAGCGGGAGGAGGGATGATAGTAGATTTCCCGCGGAGTGCCGATCTGCTCCACCCGCCCTTTGCTCATGATAATGATCTTGTCGGAGATGCTCATAGCTTCCGACTGGTCGTGGGTGACGTAAATGGCCGTAATGCCCACCTTCTGCTGAATTTTTCGGATCTCGGTTCTCATGGTGATTCTCAGCTTTGCGTCCAGGTTGCTTAAGGGCTCGTCGAAAAGCAGCACGCTGGGCTCGATTACCAGGGCCCTGGCCAGGGCCACACGCTGCTGCTGGCCTCCGGAGAGCTGATTGGTCATACGGGATTCCATCCCCTCCATCTCCACCAGCTTCAGCATATTCATGACGCGCTCATGGATTTCCTCCTTGGGCAGTTTGCGGATCTTCAGGCCGTAGGCCACGTTGTCGAATACGTTGTAGTGGGGGAGCAGGGCGTAGCTCTGGAATACCATGGCCGTATCCCGCTTATTGGGGGTCAGGCTGTTGATAGGTTCGTCTCCCAGATAGATCTCTCCCTCGTCAGGGCTTTCAAATCCGGCGATCATGCGCAGAGTCGTGGTCTTGCCGCAGCCGGAGGGTCCCAGCAGGGTGACGAAGGAGCCGGGTTCAATGTCCAGAGTAGTATCCTTTACTGCATAAAATTCTTTCCCCGTTTTGGGGTCATTATAGATTTTGGAAATATGGTCCAGGCGGACGCCTTTTTTCTGTTTTTCCATTTATGTTCTCCTCTCTGCCCGAAGCGGGCCGGGACTGTGGTTTTATTGGATATCCCGTATTTTTCTGCTGGTTCCGAAGCGCCCGATCAGCAGGTTCATAATGAGCACGGCGCCGTAGGTGATCAGGATCAGAACCGTGGCGTAGGCGCAGGCCACGCCGTAGTTTCCTTTTTCCGCCTGCTCGTTGATCTGGCAGGTGATCAGCAAAAAGTCCGGCGTCACCAGAAGGATGATGGCGGAAATCGCCGTAATGCTCCTTACAAAGGCAGTTACCAGACCACTGAAAAAGGAATCTTTGATCAGCGGCAGAGTCACTGTCATAAATACCCGGGCGGAGTTGGCGCCCATGTCATAGGCAGATTCCTCGATGGACTTGTCGATCTGCCGCAGGGCGGAGATTCCGCTTCTGGTTCCGGTGGGAAGACTTCGCACGATAAACACGATGATCAGAATCAGACCGGTTCCGTAGAGGCCGCTCATGATTCCCGTGCGGAACAGGCCGTTGGCGTAGCCGCGGATATATCCGATGCCCAGAACAGTTCCGGGAACGGCCATGGCCAGCATGGATACAAACTCGATAAAGCTTCTGCCCCGGAACCGTTTTTTCACCACCAGGTAGGAAATAACCATGGACAAAAAGGCAGTGAGGGGAGAGGCGATGAGAGACAGGACGAAGGAGTCCTTAAATGCCTTCAGACCGCTGGTTTTAAACATATACTGGAACCATTTCAGGCTCAGGCTGTAGTCTCTGCCCCAGAGGGTGAACAGGGCTCCGAAGGGAACCATAATATACATAAGCACCACGTAGGCGGCAATGAGGGCGCAGAGAATGGTCAGGGGAACGGTTACGCTCCGGTCCTCGATGAGCATGCGCATCCGGGACGCCTTTCCCGTCAGGGTGGCGGCCGTCTTTTTCTCCAGATAGTACTTCTGAATCAGGAACAGCACCATGGTCAGGGACAGAAGCACCACGGACATGGCTGCGGCGCCGGTGGAGTCATAGGCTCCCGTTACCTGCAGATAAATGGTGGTAGCCAGAGTATCATAGGATCCGCCGATAAGCATAGGGTTGGCGAAATCGGCGACAGATTCGATGAAGGTAACCAGAAAGGCGTTTCCCAGGCCCGGCAGCAGCAGGGGGAAGGTTACGCTGGTGAAAACCTTCCAGCGGGTGGCGCCCATGTCTCTTGTGGCTTCCTCCAGAGACGGATCGATGTTTTTCAGCAGTCCCTTCAGCATGAGATAGCATACGGGGAAGAAGGTCAGAGTCTGCACGATGGCAATGCCTTTCAGGCCGTATACATTGGAGTCATAGATTCCCAAAAGGGAGCGGGTGATGATTCCGCTTCGCCCGAAGAGCATGATCATGGACAGGGACAGTACGAAGGGCGGAGAAACCACCGGCAGCATGGAAACCACGGCGAACAGCTTTTCCAGGATTTTTGTTTTCAGCTTTACATATACCTCCACATAGGCGAACAGCAGTCCGATGGCGGTGGAAGCAAGACCTGTGATGATTCCCAGGACAAGGGTGTTTTTAAATGCGGTCCGGAATCGTTCCAGGCTCAAGACCCGTTTGAATACTTCCAGCGTAAAGCCTGTCTCTGAGTAGAAGCTGTCTACCAGCAGCATCAGCAGAGGGTAGAGAATGAACAGCGCCAGGAAGATGAGCAGCACGGCAATCATGCTGATCAGGATAGGGTCTGAAAAGAATTTTTTGCGCTCCAAACGGGCGCTTTGATTTCTGGCCAAAAAAAGGCCCCCTTTCTGTTTGCGTTGTCTTTTGACAGGAAAGGCGCTGCGAAATGCCGGAAAACGCATATTCGCAGCGCCTTTTCATTTCAGTGGCAGGGCGCCGGACTTAGAACGGTCCTGTCCGGCACCTGACGGTTTCGACAATGTGGAGCTTATTCAGTTAAGAAACGGCTGGAATCCGCACTGTCGGAAGAGCTTCCCAGAGCTGCGAAGAAGTCTTCCACATACTGAGCGATGTTGTTCTTTGCATCTTCAAAATCATAATCGATGGTATTGTTCATATCCAGACCGAACTGAGTGGCTTCCTCAGGCTGGGTTGCGTTGCTGATTACCAGGAACTGATAGGAGCCGTTCTCCTTTGCATGGTCTACGCAGTCGGGAGACAGAGCATATTCGATCCACAGCTTTGCTGCGTTGGGATGGGTGCAACCCTCGAAAATGGCGGTGGCGCCGATCTCAAAGGAAGTTCCGTCCTCGGGAACAATAAGTTCGATGTTGTCATAGCCCTGCAGGATCTGGTAAATGCCGTCATGCAGGAAGCCGATGGCGATAACGCATTCTCCCGGGCCTACCATCTTGGAGGGACCGGAGCCGGATTTGGTGTACTGGGCGATATTCTTGTCCAGAGCTTTGAAATATTCCATGGCCTCGTCATGGCCCTTCATCTGAACCATGGTGTTGATTACCAGCTTTGCAGTGCCTGCCGTATTGGGGTTGGACATCATGATCAGTCCTTTATACTCCTCTTTGATCAGGTCGTCCCAGGTATGGGGAGCCTCCAGACCCAGACGGGTAAGCTCCTCGGTGTTTACCATGAAGCCGAGAATTCCTTTGTAAATGCCGTACCAGCAGTTGGTGGGGTCCTTGTAATCATCGCTGATCAGGTTTACGGCGTTGATGGCCTCATAGGGCATCAGAAGTCCGTCGGCAACGGCCTCGTTGTAGGGGTCGGTGGTGCCGCCGAACCATACGTCGGCAGACGGCTTTCCGCCTTCCTCAGACACCTTGGTGTAAACCTCGGATGTGGAAAGTCTCTGATATTTGACCTTAATGCCGTAGAGCTTTTCAAAATTCTGGCAGGCGGCGGAGAGGTATTCCTCCTCGCAGGAGCCGTATACCGTAAGCTCTCCTTCTGCCTTTGCCGCTTCAATCAGAGCGTCCATATCGCCGGAAGCGGCTTCTCCTGAGGAATCGTCCTCACCGGATGCCTCTGTGGCGGCAGGCTCTGTGGGAGCTGCGGTAGTGGAAGCGGAGTTACCTCCGGAACAGGCGGTCATGCCCAGCACCATGGCGCAGGTCAACAGCAGTGCCAACTTTTTTTTCATAATGAATCCCTCCGTTCATATTCTGATAATTAAAAGTTTATCAGATTTTATCAGCAAAAAATACCCAAAAATCAGCAATAATGTCTTAATTTCTGAACTAAAAGGAGGAAAAATTGTCTAATTTTACTCAGAGTATAAAAATTAAGAAGCCAAAAAACGTTTCACAGTGCATAAGCGGCCTCCTGCTCTGCCGCCAAGAACCGTTTTTCCCTTCAGATCTGCCCAGGAAAAGCTTTCCTGGGGAGTGCGGCTGACCAGGAAGTTTCCGGCCCGCTGGGTGAGCTGGGCGAAATTGACGGCGTAATCCTCCATGCCCTGCTGGTATACATAGATCCCCGCCTCAGAGCCCATAAAGCCGATCTGGGCATCTCCGGAGATCAGGGAGGTCATCACCTTGTCGGCGCCTCCTCCGTTGACCAGGGTCAGCTCGATGCCTTCCTCTTCAAAGTACCCCAGCTCGATGGCGGCGTACTGGGGGGCATAGAAAATGGAATGAGCCACCTCGTTGAGGGTGACGGGAGTCAGACCCTCTCCCGGGGAAGAACAGCCGGCGAGTGAGGCGGCAGCCAGGGAAAGGACCAGAACGGAGGCGGAAGCGAAGAACATAGACAGTTTCTTTTTCATGGAATTCTCCTTTCAGAGATGATAATACATGGTATGTAAGGAAATGGAAGACGGTGCGGTCTTCGCCGGGGGCGGAGAATCGGTACGGAAGCGGAGCGGCTGATTTTACGGATGATGGAGGAACAGGTATGGGAAATCAATACGGATATGTCAGGGTATCCACCAGGGAGCAAAAATGGGACAGGCAGGTGGACGCACTGCAGAAAATCGGAATTGCGGGGGAGCAAATCTATAAGGACAAGGAAAGCGGAAAAGATTTTGAACGTCCCCAGTACAAAAAGCTGATGGGAAAGCTGCAAAAGGGCGATGTGGTTTTTGTGAAATCCATTGACCGTCTCGGCAGGAACTACGCAGATATTCTGGATCAGTGGCATTACATTACAAGGAAGAAAAATGCGCATATTGTAGTGCTGGATATGCCGCTGCTGGATACCAGGAGGAAGGAAAGGGATCTGACCGGCATGTTTGTGGCGGATCTGGTGCTGCAGATTCTCAGCTACGTGGCGGAAACGGAACGGCAGAATATCAGGCAGAGACAGGCGGAAGGAATTGCTGCGTCAAAAGCGAGGGGAGTACACTTCGGCAATCCGGGCAAACCGCTTCCGGAGGATTTTCCGGCGGTGGTATGCGCCTGGCGAAGGAAAGAGATTAAAATTGAGGAAGCTCTGGAGCGCCTGGGCGTAGGGCGCACCTATTTTTTCAAAAACGTAAAAAAACTGGGCCTGTGAAGGCGGCAGATTCAAAAACGGAAATACGCAAAACTACACTTTGGCGAAATGACGTTTTTAATTGACCGGATAGGACAGACCCGTATGGAAAAAATTTCCAGCTGCAATATTTCCATATAATACTGTATTTTTTGCAGAAAGTCTACCCCATTTCTGAAATCTTCGGGGAAATCCCGTACTTCTTCCGGGAGTACGCCAAAGTGTACCTTGGCGTACTCCCGGAAGGCTTTGACACAGCCTTTCGGGCCGAGAAAAAACATAAAGAAGAGGTGATACGAAAGTGAAAAAAATTTCAATCAGAATTATCGGTGTTTTCTGTCTGGTTTCCCTTGTTTTGATGGCACTGGTGGTC
>CALWEP010000026.1 GCA_944377325.1 uncultured Lachnospiraceae bacterium | reverse complement strand
TATAAATAAGAAAATGTTATAGGGGGGGCCGGACGGTGTTACCCGTCCGGTATGAGTATGAAAAAGCTTTCTAATCCCAAGCATCTGCTGCTTGAAATAAGGCTCGTTATCCTCTCGGATAACTTACCTATAATATAAATAGTAAATGTGTCAAAAATATGTACCGACCATAAAAAAACCATAAAATTTCTGACGGAAATATTAAAAAGTAGGAAAATAAAAAAAAGAGTAAAATCCCTTTAAAAAAAGAAAGAGATTGTATATAATAAAGAAGAGTACGAAACAGGAGGAGACTATGAATATGTTCATGTCCAATGATATTGGAATTGATTTGGGCACTGCGAGCATTCTTGTTTATATTAAAGGCAAGGGTGTGGTTTTAAAAGAGCCATCCGTGGTTGCCATTGACCGCGATACGAATAAAATCATTACATTCGGTGAGGAGGCCAGGCTGATGATCGGCCGTACTCCGGGAAATATTGTGGCGGTCAGACCGCTCCGTCAGGGAGTGATTTCCGATTATACGGTGACGGAGAAGATGCTGAAGTATTTTATCAATAAGGCGGTGGGAAAACGCACTCTGCGCAAGCCGCGCATCAGCGTGTGCATTCCCAGCGGGGCTACGGAAGTAGAGAAAAAAGCGGTGGAAGACGCTACCTACCAGGCTGGAGCCAGAGAGGTGACGATTATTGAGGAGCCGGTGGCGGCGGCGATCGGAGCGGGAATCGATATATCCAAGGCCTGCGGAAATATGATCGTGGATATCGGCGGCGGTACGGCGGACATTGCGGTGATTTCCCTGGGCGGTACAGTGGTAAGCACCTCCATCAAGGTGGCGGGAGATGATTTTGACGAGGCTCTGGTTCGCTATATGAGAAAGAAGCACAATCTGCTCATCGGAGAGAGAACGGCGGAGGAAATCAAGATCAACATCGGCGCAGCCTACAAGAGACCGGAATCCCTTACCATGGAGGTGCGGGGGCGGAATCTGGTGACCGGCCTGCCCAAAACCATTATGGTGACTTCTGACGAGACCCTGGAGGCTTTGAGAGAGCCGGCCATGCAGATTGTAGATGCGGTTCACAATGTGCTGGAGCGTACCCCTCCGGAGCTGGCGGCGGATATTTATGACCGCGGAATTGTGCTGACCGGCGGCGGTTCCCTGCTCAGCGGTTTGGATGCGCTGATTCAGGAGAAGACGGGAATTAATACTATGATTGCGGAGGATCCCCTGACCGCGGTGGCCATCGGGACAGGCCGTTTCATTGAATTCACTCACGGCGGTGAAGGAAAAGAGTATTGATCATAGGAAAATGCGAATTGCTTCTGTCCATTGGACAGAGGCAATTTTTGCCTGATGAGAACAAGGAGAATTCCAGTGGCGACAGTACAGGGATTTGTGGAAAAAATCAAATATCGCAATGAGGACAACGGCTATACGGTTCTGAATCTTTCCTCCCGGGATGAAGAGTACATATTGGTGGGAACCTTTCCCTATATCAATGAGGGAGAGATGATCGAAGCCTCCGGGAGCATGACGGAGCATCCTATTTACGGGGAGCAGCTGCAGGTGGAGTCCTATGAGATCCTCATACCGGAGGACGCGGACGCCATGGAGAGGTATCTGGCCTCCGGAGCCATCAAAGGGATCGGGGCTGCGCTGGCGGCCAGGATTGTGCGCCGGTTTAAGGCGGATACCTTCCGGGTGATGGAGGAGGAGCCGGAGCGCCTTTCCGAGGTGAAGGGAATCAGCGAAAAAATGGCCATGGCCATTGCCGGGCAGATGGAAGAGAAGAGAGGAATGCGGCAGGCTACCATGTTTCTGCAGAAATATGGGATTTCCGTCAGCCTTGCAGTAAAGATCTATCAGGAATACGGTCCCAGAATGTACGGAATCATTGAAGAGAATCCTTACCGGCTGGCGGAGGACATTCCGGGAGTGGGCTTTAAAATGGCAGATGAGATAGCCGGAAAGGTGGGAATCTTTACGGATTCGGATTTCCGTATTAAAAGCGGCGTCCTCTACACGCTGCTTCAGGCAGTGGCCAACGGCCATACCTATCTGCCGGAGGAGGAGCTTCTGACATCGGCTTCCGAGCTGCTGCGTGTGGACCGGGAGCTGATCGAAAAGCAGCTGATGGATCTGCAGATGGAGAAAAAGCTGGTGGTCAAGGCGCAGGACGGCAGATCGATTGTCTATGCCGCCCAGTACTATTACCTGGAGCTGAATTCGGCGAAAATGCTGTATGATCTGAATATACAGGGACATTTTGACCAGGAGCAGATTATGAAAAAGCTGGACCGGATCCAGGAGGAGGAACGGATTCAGCTGGATGAGATGCAGATCAAAGCGGTGACAGAGGCGGTGGGCAACGGCCTTCTGATTATTACGGGAGGACCGGGAACGGGAAAGACGACCATTATCAATACCATTATCCGCTATTTTGAAGAGGCGGGCATGGAGATTCTGCTGGCTGCTCCCACCGGCAGGGCGGCCAAACGAATGACGGAGGCCACCGGAATGGAGGCCAGGACCATTCACCGCCTGCTGGAGATCACCGGAGCTCCGGACGACCGAAATTCCTCCGGAATGCATTTTGAAAGAAATGAGGAAAATCCGCTGGAGGCGGACGTGATCATCATAGACGAGATGTCCATGGTGGATATCTATCTTCTCCATTCTCTGCTGAAGGCAGTGAATGTGGGAACCAGGCTGATCCTGGTGGGAGATGTGGATCAGCTGCCCAGCGTGGGGCCGGGAAATGTTCTGAGGGACATGATTGACTCAGGGTGCTTTAATGTGGTGAAGCTCACCAGAATCTTCCGACAGGCCTCTCAGAGCGACATAGTGGTAAACGCGCACCGGATCAACGGAGGAGAGCGGATTGATCTGACCAAACGCAGCAGGGACTTTCTGTTTATCCGGAGGGAACAGCCGGACGCCATTATCAGCGCCATGATTACGTTGGTGAGGGAAAAGCTTCCGGGCTATGTGTCTGCTCAGCCCTTTGACATTCAGGTGATGACGCCTATGAGGAAGGGAGCTTTGGGAGTGGAGCGGCTGAATTCCATTCTTCAGGAATTTCTCAATCCTGCAGGAGGGGGAAAGGCGGAGAAGGAAGCGGGAGGCGTGACCTACCGGGAAGGGGATAAGGTCATGCAGGTGAAAAATAATTATCAGCTGGGATGGGAGATTCGGAATCAGAGAGGAATCCCCGTGGAAACCGGCATGGGCGTATTTAACGGGGATATGGGCGTTATTCGGGAAATCAATGGGTTTGCCGAGACCTTAACGGTGGAATTTGACGAAGGCAGAATGGTGGAATACGGGTTCAAGCAGCTGGAAGAGCTGGAGCTGGCTTATGCCATTACCATCCATAAATCCCAGGGAAGCGAGTACCCGGCAGTGGTGATTCCCGTTCACAGCGGGCCCAGAATGCTGATGACCAGAAATCTTATCTATACGGCGGTGACCCGCGCCCGCTCCTGCGTATGTCTGGTGGGGCTGCCGGATATGTTTCAGGCTATGGTGAATAATGAAACGGAGCAGAGAAGGTATTCCGGCCTGAAGGATCGGATCCTGGAGCTGGCTCAGATCTGAGACAGGCTGCGGAAGAGCAAAGACAGCTCTTCCGCGGCGGAAAAGGAGCAGCGTGATTCAAAAAACAATTCTATCTTATATGGAAGGGGCCGCAGAGGTTCTGACGGAGTTCTTTTATCCGCGCCGCTGTCCTGTCTGCGATCGTGTTCTTCCCTTCCGCTCCGGGAATATCTGTCCCGGATGCTTTTCCAAGCTTTCATTTACCAGGTCTCCCGTATGCAGAAAATGCGGAAAAGAGGTGCTGGGAGAGGCAGAGGAATACTGCCGGGATTGCTCCCGGCGGCGCAAATCCTTTGAGTACGGCTTTGCTCTGCTGAATTATGATGAAACAGCCAGACATTCCATGGCCAGAATCAAATACCAGGGCAGAAGGGAATATATGGATTTCTACGGAGAAGCCATTGCCGCCAGGTACGGAAAGCAGATTGCCCGGATGGAGGCGGGGGCGCTGATTCCCGTGCCGGTGCACAGAAAGAGAAAGCGGGAGCGCGGCTTTAACCAGGCGGAGGCTCTGGCAGAGGCCATTTCTGAAAATCTGCCTTTTCCCGTTCCGGTGCGGGCGGATATTCTCATCAGAAACAAAAGCACCCTGCCGCAGAAGGATCTGACGGCCGCAGAGCGTCTGAAGAATCTTTCCCGGGCGTTTGAGGCGGATGGAAGCCGAATTTCTCTCCGTATGAAAAACGTGATCCTGGTGGATGATATCTACACCACCGGAAGCACGGCGGAGGCCTGTACAAGAGCGCTTCTGAGGGCGGGGGTCGAGAAGGTGTACCTGCTCAATGTGTGCATCGGACACGGAAGATAAAATCAAATTACCCATTGACAAATTTCTTTTTGTATGCTATATTACAGCAGTATTGACTGCCGAAGACAGTAGGCGCCGAAAGGCATAAGGTAAAACCGCCTACCGAGGAACATACAAAGCTCATAACAGAGAATTTGTAGAGCCCTTCTGTCTTGCAGGAGGGCTTATTTTTCGCAGGTGATACTCTTTCAAATCTAACAGGAGGTAAACCAAAATGGCAAAAGTTGAATTAAAGCAGCCGATCGTAGCAGAAATTGCTGAACTTTTTAACGGCGCTGCATCTGCCGTAGTTGTGGACTACCGCGGACTTACCGTGGAGCAGGATACACAGCTGCGTAAGAAGCTGAGAGAAGCTGG
>CALWEP010000025.1 GCA_944377325.1 uncultured Lachnospiraceae bacterium | reverse complement strand
ATCGGCTTCGCCGCAAATTTTTGACGATTTGTCAAGTGATTTTGGCAAAAAAAGTGGGGGCTTTTAATAAAAAAGGAATCCAAACCCCTTATAAATCAAGGGCTGAAGATTCCGAGAGATTATTAACATTAAAAGGAGGTAAATTATGTCCAAATACGCAGGAACCAAGACAGAACAGAACTTACTGGCCGCATTTGCGGGAGAATCCCAGGCGCGGAACAAATACACCTACTATGCATCCGCCGCCAAAAAAGCCGGATATGAGCAGCTGGCCGCTCTCTATCAGGAAACCGCTGACCAGGAAAAAGAGCATGCGAAGATGTGGTTCAAAGAGTTCCACGGCATCGGCGACGTTGCGGCCAATCTGGAAGATGCTGCCGCCGGCGAAAACTACGAATGGACCGATATGTACGCCCGTATGGCCAGAGAGGCCAGAGAGGAAGGCTTCGAAGAGCTGGCTGTGAAATTTGAGCTGGTTGCCAAGGTTGAGGCCGCTCATGAGAGACGCTACTTAAAGCTTCTGGAGAGCTACCGTCAGGACAAGACCTTCAAGGGAGACGCTCCTCTGGGCTGGAAATGCCGCAACTGCGGCTATATCCACGAGGGACCGGAAGCTCCCGAAGTATGCCCCTGCTGCAACCATCCCAAGGCTTACTTTGAAAGAAAAGTGGAAAATTATTAATCTCTGCAGCACAGCGGCGGCCTCGGAAACGGGGCCGCCGCTTTTCTTTGCTCTTTTTTATTTCATGCTCTCTCTCACCGTCTTCACCGCCTGAATGACCAAGGTGGGAATCAGTGCAAAGATTCCGATGGTCGCCAGCTGCCGCAGAGACAGATCCGCAACGGAAAACAGATTCTGAAGGCCGGGTACAAACAGCACCAGGCCCAGCAGGATTACGCCGGCTCCGAAAGCCATTACGCTCCAGGGATTGCTGAACAGTCCCAGACGGATGATGGAATGCTCGCTTCTGCAGTTAAAGCCGTGGAACAGCCTGGCCAGGGTCAGTGTGGCAAAGGCCATGGTGCTGGCAGCCGCTTCGCTTCCCGGCGTTCCCATAAAGCCGGTTCTGTAAAGCCCGGTGTAATAGGACAGCATGGTGCAGACCGCGATCAGGCCTCCCTGAACGGCAATATCCGTCAGATAGTCTCTCGTAAGGATTCCTTCCTTGGGATCTCTGGGCGGCTGCTCCAGCAGTCCTTCCTCCGCCGGTTCCATACCGATGGCGATAGCCGGAAGAGAGTCGGTGAGAAGGTTGATAAACAGCAGATGCACCGGAGCAAAGGGAACGGGAAGCGCCATCAGGGATGTGTAAAGAACGCTCAGGATTCCCGCCGTATTTCCGGACAGCAGGAATTTAATGGAGTTTTTAATGTTCCTGTACACATTTCTTCCGTTGGCCACCGCCTTGATAATCGTTGCAAAGTTGTCATCCGCCAGAATCATGGCCGCAGCATCCTTGGAAACCTCCGTTCCCGTGATTCCCATAGCTACCCCAATATCCGCCTTTTTCAGCGCCGGCGCGTCATTGACTCCGTCTCCCGTCATGGCTGCGATATGTCCCTTATCCTGCCATGCCTTCACGATGCGGATCTTATGCTCCGGAGATACCCGGGCATAGACGGAAATCCTTTCCAGATTGTCCGACAGCTCCTCATCGCTCATCTGATCCAGCTCCACGCCCTCCAGCGCCATGTCTCCCGGCTCCAGAATGCCGATCTTTGCCGCAATGGCAGAAGCCGTAACCTTGTGGTCTCCCGTAATCATCACCGGCTTGATCCCGGCACGCTTTGCGTTGGCTACCGCATTTCTGGATTCGGGGCGGGGCGGATCCATCATGGATATAAGGCCGATGAAAGTATACTCCCTCTCACTGTCCGCAGACAGCCTCTCTCCCTTTTCCATCTCTCTGCAGGCAAACGCCAGCACCCGCAGCCCCTGTCCGGAAAATTCCATATTGCGGGCCAGAATCTTTTTCCGGTCCGATTCCCGGATAGGCCGGATTCCGGAGGAAGTCATAATGGAAGTCAGCCGGGGAAGGAGCACGTCTACCGCCCCCTTCGTCAGAAGAATATCCTTTCCGAATATGCGGTGCTCTGTGCTCATAAGCTTGCGGTCGGAATCAAAAGGCAGCTCTCCTGTCCGCGGGAACTGTCTGCGCAGGGCATTCTCATCCGTTCCGGCCCTTCTGCTCATTTCAATCAGAGCAAACTCCGTAGGATCTCCTATCATTTTTCCATCGGTAAAGGCAGCGTCATTTGCCAGCACAGCTGCATATAACAGATATTGGGAGAGCTCAGTGCGGTCCTTCAGTCCCTCGGCGGAGCAGAGCTTTTCATCCATATAGATCTGCTGCACGGTCATTTTGTTCTGTGTCAGCGTTCCCGTCTTGTCCGAGCAGATTACCGATACGCAGCCTAAACTTTCCACTGCTTTCAAATCCTTGATGATGGCGTGCTCCGCCGCCATTTTCTGAGTCCCCATGGCCTGTACGATGGTGACAATGGAGCCTAAGGCCTCCGGAATCGCCGCCACGGCCAGAGCTACGGCGAACATTAGGGAATCCAGCACCGGCATTCTCCGGTAAAGGCTGAGGGCAAATACCAGCGCGGAAATGATCATGATCACTACGGCCAGTTTGCTGCTGAACTGGTCCAGGCTTACCTGAAGAGGCGTCTTCTTCTCTTTTGTGGCATTCATGAGAGTGGCGATCTTGCCGATCTCCGTATCCATTCCCGTTCCTGTCACCAGCACCACGCCGCGGCCGTAGGTCACCAGGGAACTGGAAAAGACCATATTCACCTGATCCGCCAGCGCAACCTTGTCTTCCGTGAGCCGCACTGCCTTTTTGTCCACATTGGTGGACTCTCCCGTAAGGGAGCTTTCATTCACCTGCAGGGAATAGCTCTCCACCACACGGCCGTCCGCCACCACCAGGTCTCCCGCTTCCAGAAGCAGGATATCTCCCGGAACCACCTCTCTGGAGTCAATTTCCATCTTTTTCCCGTTTCTTCTCACCTTTGCCACAGGTGAAGACAGGGCCTTCAGGCTGTCCAGAGATTTTTCCGCCTTTTCATGCTGTACGGTGCCCAGTATGGCGTTCAGAATGATCACCGCAAAAATTACCACCGTGCTCTCCGGATTTCCCGATACCATGGAAATCACTGCGGCAACAATCAGAATGATCACCAGCAAATCCTGGAACTGCTCCAGAAAAATCTGCAGGGCACTTTTTTTCTTTGATTCCTGAAGGACATTTCTGCCGTGTTCACGGACTCGCTCCTCCGCCTGCTCCGCTGTCAGTCCTTTTCTTCCTACCTGGAGGGACTGCAGTATTTCTTCTTCCGACATCTGATACCAAGTTCTCATCTCCCAGCTCTCCTCTCTATCCTTATATGGTATGAACGAAAAAAGACTTTTCATGCGTAAATTGTACAAACTCTTTGTACACCTCACGCATGAAAAGTCTTGTAATCCCAAAAAACGGGGACACGCCTCACCAGACCTTGCGGCCGCGTATGTTGACAAGGCGTTTAAACTACTCCCTTTTCCTGTTCAGTTTTTCGTTCCTGGTGACAGTATATGGGATTTTTCCCGAAAATGCAACCCCATTTTTTATAATTTACGTTTTCTTTATATCCTCTTGTTTTTTGCGGAAAGGTCGGCTATACTGATGTCTGACACATCAGGCAGCAAGAAAGGAGTCCGTACCATGGAAAAAATCACCAGCTTCACCATTGACCACTTAAAGCTTCTTCCCGGCGTCTACGTATCCAGGAAGGACCCGGCCGGCGGCACAGTCATCACCACCTTTGATCTGCGCATGACCCGCCCCAACAATGAACCGGTCATGAACACTGCGGAAATGCATACGATCGAACATCTGGGAGCCACTTTCCTCCGCAATCATCCCGTATACGGAAGCAGAACCATCTATTTCGGTCCCATGGGATGCCGTACAGGCTTTTATCTTCTGCTGTGCGGAGATTTCGAATCGGTGGACATCGTACCGCTGATGACGGAAATGTTTGAGTTTATCCGCGACTATGAGGGGGAGGTTCCCGGAGCCTGCGCAAAAGACTGCGGAAACTATCTGGATATGAACCTGCCCATGGCCAGATACCTGGCCCGGAAATATCTGGATGAAGTGCTTTATGACATTGACGAGGAAC